>DMYK01000407.1:0-2578 GCA_003483675.1 Microcoleaceae cyanobacterium UBA11344 | reverse complement strand
AGGGAATTTGAACAATTGTGGCGTGAGTGTGCGGAGTATCTGAAATGATTAAAAAGGATGAAGAAACCGTGCAGTTAGTTGAGGAAATCAGTGAACTCAAGGAAATCCTGCGCGAAGTTTCTCGAAAATTAACCAGGATTGAAACTCAAGTCAAGCGGGGAGCGACTTCTGCTGCATCGAAAACTTCGGAACTTCCCAACTCTCAAACTGCTGCTGATGTCAAGAAACCTGCTAATTTACCAGCCGAACAGGTTCTCCAAGTTTATGAAGAACTACGTTTAAAAGCTAAAAATGGTAAGGAACAAGAGGTGAGGGAAAAATTGTTGACTATGAGTGCAACTGATTTGAATTTAATGTGTTGTGAATTAGGTATGCCTCCCAGCAGCAAGAATCCGTCTCGCAGAAAAATGTTCGAGCTAATTATTGGTAGAATTAAACAGAGTTTGATGCTGTCGCGACACATAGATAGACAAACACTTTGAATAGGGCCTTGGGAATAGGGCCTTGGGAATGGGGCATTGCGAATAGGGCATTGGTAATAGTTTTGAGTTAAAATTTGCCAGATCCCCGACTTCTTTAAGTGCTGCGAGATATCAAGACTACGAAGACTTAAAAGTAAGAGGATAAACTCACAAAATGCGTTTCAAGAAATTATGGCGTTTTAGTTCGATCGCCCTTTGCTGTCTCGCACTCTCGATCGACCTCTTTTTGAGCCTCCAAAGCCCCCGTCATCCGCAGCCCAAAAACCGAGGACGCTGGCGTTTACCGCCCTCCAGAGGCGCGGCAGCGAGGTTAGGAACAGTTTATTTACCATCAATGCTAACGGTCTTGATGTCGGTAATTTATGAATTAGCCTGGTCTTATGAGAGTCAGCAAATTGCTTTTACGTTTAATGAAATCCCTGGTAACAAAAGCAGCTTGTATGTGATTAATCGAGCTGGTTCTGGATTAACTAAATTAACCAATAATCAGGATTTGAATGCTAGTAATCCGGTTTGGAAACCGCAGTAAAATAATTTCGACTCACGGCGCAGCGTTCCGAGTCACGCAGCAATCTCAAGACTCAAAACTCCTCTCAAATTCCCACTCACAACTCAAAAATCCTCTCAAATTGGAGCAGATGCAATAATTTTTTTCTCCTGCAATTGCTGGTGAACTTGCAATTCAGCTAAATCAACTTCTTGTGATTTTTCATCCTGCACCTGTTTGTCAATTTTTGGCAACTTTAAAATTGCCCCAGCCAAAACCCAGTAATAAACCGAAACTGGATCTACATCCAGGGGATAGTATTGAGTATTGATACTAATAAACGCCACAAACACCCAAAAACTCGCTCCATAAGTCCGCAAAGTTTTATCTTTTACAGAACGGTAAGCTTGAAAAGTTAGAAAAGTCAAGTGTAAAACCATCACCTGAAAAGCAATCATCCCCGGATAACCTAGTTCGTACATCAACTTAGGTTGGAAAGTTTCAATTAGTTTCGCGTTCCCAAATATCCGCGTTGAATTAGTCGCTCGTCCCACACCTCTACCGAGTGGCATACCAATAATAAAATTGTTGCTCTGCTCGAACTGATTAAAAAGAAATTGCTGTGGTGGTGCAGCATTCCAGCGGTTCACAAAACTCTCCCATCGCTGCTCAAAAACTCCTGGGTTAATTGCTGCACCGACAAACAGCAGAATAGCAAGTCCCGCACCAATGGGAATAAATCGTTTTAAATTAACTACTTGACCGGTGAGAACTAGGAGCAGAACAGTGGCAACTGGAACCATAACTAAAGCAGCTCTTTGACCGGAAAAAACTGCATTGGCAAATACTAACGCCATGCCAAATAAACCCATCGTCCGCCACCAGAATGAAGGGTCACAAAAAGCAGAGGCAAAGGTTAAAAAAGCATTAGAAATTAAAAACCAAGCCCACTGCCAAGGCGCTACAAAAGTTCCGGGTAAACGGATAAAATTGACTTCAGGACTGAATACAAGAGAACCGCCGACAAAACATCTAGCTTGTAAGGTAGCTTTATATAATTCTACTCCCGACATTCCTCGCGTTCCCGCGCACTTTCCACTTCGCAGTAACAGGTACTGAATCACACCCAAAACGCAGCAAAGGATCGCCAGCATTAGGTGCATTCGAGTAAAAAACACCAAATCCTTCTTAGTGCGGATGAGATAATAAGTACAAGTGATTAGCGGTATGTAACCTATCAATACTTTTAAGCCGAGAATTCCTTGGAGAATTGGTTTGTCACCTTTCATCGGGTGGAGCTGCATTTCGCCGTTGACAAAAATTAAAGTCATCAGTGCCATCATCAATAGGATGCTGAAGGTAGCAATCATTTGTTTGGGAAGGAAGATGGGCAATTGTTTCTTTTTGCAGCTTTGAATTAGGGCGATGAGAGCTGGTATGTAGAAAGCATCTTTGGCTAGTTGAAATGCAGCATTTCCGCCACCAATTGCGTAAGTAATTGTACCACTCAAAGGCAGGTAAATTAGAAATGCCCACAAAGCTTGACGGGGGTATTGGTAGGAAAGCAGCAAGATTGCTACGGCGCTGCCTCCTGCAATCGCAATCTTAG
>DMYK01000167.1 GCA_003483675.1 Microcoleaceae cyanobacterium UBA11344 | reverse complement strand
GGTGCCGGTTTACAGCAATGGGATCGATCGCGAATTGTGTACGCCTACGGGAAGTGCGATCGCCTGTACTCTGGCTGAGGGGTTTGGCCCGCCGCCAAAAATGCAAATTCGGGCGATCGGATTGGGTGCCGGTTCTCGAATGCTGGCAATTCCTAATATTTTGCGCCTCTGGATTGGGGAGAAGGAAGTATTTAACCAATTCCCAATTACCAATGCCCCATTCCCAATGCCCAATGCCCAATGCCCCATTCCCAATGCCCCATTCCCAATGCCCAATTCCCTAGAAACTATTGCGGTATTGGAAACACAAATTGACGATTTGAGTCCCCAGGCGATCGGCTATATTTTTGATGCTTTGTTTGTCGCCGGATCCCTGGATGTTTTTACTCAACCAATTGTGATGAAAAAGTCGCGGTTGGGGGTGTTGTTAACTGTGATTTGTCATCCCGAAACTCAAGCAGCTTGCGAAACAGTGATCTTTCGCGAAACTACTACTTTGGGAATTAGGCGATCGACTCAACAAAGAACGATTTTGCACCGGGAAATCCAGACAGTTCAAACAGAATACGGTGAAGTGCAAATAAAAGTTGCGAAGACTGGACAAACAATTACTAATGTGCAGCCAGAATACGAAGATTGCGCGGAAATTGCCCGACTTAAAAATATTAGCTGGCGGGAAGTTCATCGCTTGGCGCTGCAAAGTTGGTACGATCGAACTTAATTAAAACTTACGCAGGGACTGGTTGAAACCGCGACCACACAAACGAAGTCTGCCGGAGCAGACTAAGAGATCAAGGGGGTATTTAACCAAGATTAGGTCTAATAATTACTAACAGTCTTGGACGCATTTCAACCTAATTATGTCATTCGCAAGCGTTGCGAATGACAGACAATAGCTGGGTAAATCCTGACTAAAATGCTTATAGCAGTCGGCGGCTTTGTAAAATTTGTTGTTGCCATTGTTCAAAAGTGTGCATTTTTGAGCGATCATCTCGATCGACGATCGCCCTTATTTGCTCCATCAGCTCGATCGCCAGCGGTACGCCAAGCTGCAATTGTTCCAAAACCTCCCGCTGAGCAAAAACTGTTTCCGGTGTTCCTTCTAAAATCAGTTGTCCTCGATCCATTACAAACACCCAATCTGCCCAGCGATAGATGAAATCTAGATCGTGACTTGCTAAGAGAATTGTGGTTCCAGTCGCGTGAATTTGTTGGAGTAAACCGATCAGTTGTCGCGTGTGGCGCGGATCGAGATAGGCGGTAGGTTCATCTAATAGCAGCAGTTTGGGTTTGAGCACCATGATATCGGCGATCGAAACGCGCTTTTTCTGTCCTAAACTGAGATTGTGAATCGGTTGATTTGCCAATTCAGTTAGATTGAATTGCTCGATCGCCTCCTGCACCATTCTAGCAATATCCGGTTCTGCCAAACCCAAATTGTACAACCCGTAGGAGATATCTTCTTCTACCGTCGAAGCAACTAATTGATGTTCGGGATTTTGAAATACCAGCCCGATTTGTTGGCGCAATTGCATCAAGGATTTGCGATCGTAGCGGAAGGGTTCACCTTCCCAGCGAATGATTCCCTGTTGCGGTTGATACAAGCCATTTGCTAACAGAAAAAAGGTGGTTTTGCCGCAACCATTTTGACCGATTAGCCCGCAGCGTTTGCCGGCGGGGACTTTGAGGTTTAAGCCCTGAATTGTCGATCGGGCACTACAGGGATAGGAGTAGAAAGTGCGATCGAATTCGAGAATTGGTTGTGGCATATTGGGAATTGGGCATTGGGAATTGGGCATTGGGAATTGGGCATTGGGCATTGGGCATTGGGCATTGCGAATTAGCCTTGTTCCCAGGCATAGCCTGGGAATAAATACCCGGAGGCTCTGCCTCCAATTACCGATTACCGATTACCGATTACCGATTACCAATTACCCATTACCATTGTATTTGTGTCAGCCTTCATCTGGTTTTGACAACTGCCAAAGTTGAATTTCATAACACAAATGCTGCTCAAAAAGTTGGCCCGCCTCCAATCCTTCAACCACCAGCTTTTTGAACCAGCGACGAAATATCCAGCGCAGGAATTTGTGGACGGGGGGAACTGCGATCGCAATCAAATCTGCAACATAGATCATCGTATTCAGTCCATATCTGCGGAAAGTATCGACATAAAGGTCGATTGTCGGCAAAATATGAGCGGAAATATCCTCAGTTTTTACTAAAGTGAATCCAGCCTGTTTTAAGGCTGCATGAAGTTCAGTCACAACATGACAATTCGAGAACATTCCTTCTTTATAATTAGCATCAGAGCGCATCATATCGGCCAGCAACACATAGCCTCCGGGATTGAGGATATTGGCGGCACCATTAGCAATATCAACCGCCGACATATATTGGCTACTTTCGCTAAAGAGAATCAGATCGTAAAATTTGATTGCTCGGAAAGTTTCAAAGGTTGTGAGGTGGAAGATTGCGCGATCGCCTGTACACTTGAGAAAGCGCTGTTGTTGAAACGGATCGGGTGCGAGTCCTTCCACTGCAAAACCGCGATCGAGCAAATAAGCCGCATTCCCGCCAATCCCACAGCCTACATCCAGGATAGTCTGAGTGCCTTTGGGGATAGCATCTAACAGTTTTACAGTATAAGCTTGCTGAGCGATGCGTAATCGTGCGAGAGTTAGTTCATCAGCGGGCACAGGTAAAGTTTCCCAATAGCCATAATGAAGATAGGGCGAATCTGTCAGGCCCAAATAGTAATTAAGCGCTGCATTTTGGTAGCGAGTTACGTTGGAAATTTCGATTGATTTTGGCTGCGACATTGGGGAAATTTAGTAAGTTTTAGGATTTCGGGCAGAGTTGAAATTCTTCCCAGCGTTTGCATACCTGTTCATAGCATTCAACAGGCGAAATTGCCAAGTTTTGCAACAAATTGATATCAATCTGACCATTGGCAAGCAGTATAAAAATAATTGCTTTTTCAGGTTTGTAGTTATCAATAACTCCCAGCAGATTTGAAACAGTGTCTTCCTCTAGTTCTAATTGTTGCAAATAAGTGGTTGCGTGCGATCGGGAAATAAACTGCAAATCATACTGTACATTATCCACACTCCAATTGATAGAACCGTTAATGGGAGTATCTATTTTGCAGACAACAATGCCTCGTCCTAGGTGCCAAAAGCCATTCCATGCAGTATGTCCGATGGACAAAATATTCTGGTGAATAAACAAGTTTTGCCAGTAGCCAAAACTGCCCTGCCAAACACTATCTTTGATTCGCATTTCTTTTAGTTTCCCGTTGCGCCGACGAAAAGCAGTTTTAACTCAAAATTGCGTTTTTGTCGATCGTCCCAGGGAACATAACAGCCGATTACTTGTAAAAATAACAAACTAACCATCATCCATACCTCGCAGATGAAAAACATGATTGTCAACAAATCGGCGGGCATCCTGACTCAGAGATGCAATAATCTCATTACAGTTGCGGGACAGCGCCGGATTCGCACCGAACTTTCCCCCTTACGTCTGATGTGTGTTCTTCATCAGAGCCGATCGATATACGGGGATAGTAGCACTATTTTGGATATTTGACAAAAAACTGATTAGACATCTACAACAATTATTGTGGGATAGGCATCTTGACTGGCCTTGATTGACTTTTTACTTCTATGTCTATTAGACTTATCGAAAATAGGAAGATTTAGGCGATCGCTTTTTTATTCAACTACATAAAGGCTTAACCCTTTTTTCGCATCAATATCAAACTTCAATCCCACCTCCTGTTCGTGAGTAATTACAACCTGTTCCTTGGAAATATCATTAATCATAATACTCTCAATCGTAGCCAATCGACAGTATGAGGATGCCTCGTTAACTAGAAAAACCTTTTTATCCACAGACAAATTGATTTTCTTAACTTTTGCTACTCCCGCTCTCGACTTCTTAAACCACTCTGTAACTTGACCAATTTCCTTAGCCTTACCTATTGCAGTTTGCCGCGAAATCACTTGAAAAGTTACTAACTCCGCTAGAGATTGGCACAAAGTTTCAACAAAGTCACCCAATTCTAGCAGTTCTTTAGTACCCAGAATATCATCTACAATAGCTCCGTGTGCAGCATCATTTCGATAGGTAATTAATTCATTTAGTTCTCCTTCCGCAGTATTTTGACTCCCTAGAACCTCCTCTATAAATTGCTTAACTGTTCGATGCTTATTCACCCAATCCCAAGCATTCGATATTCCAGCATCAGCAAATAATTTTTCTAGCACTTCTCTGCGTAAATTCTGTTCGTGTAAAAGAAAAGCATCAGGTATTAATTTGTATTTTCCTTGAGCTGTTACTCCATCAAATAAACCTTGAATTACCTCATTAATAGACAGGTGTTCAAATCTCTTTTTCTTAAGATCGAGTAATAATCTTCCCACACCTATCTGATGGGTATCTTTAATGCTTTTTTCCAAATCTGAATATTTTGTAACAATATCCGGTAAAAGTTCCAGCCACTCTGCAATTAAATCCTCAACAAAGCGCTCGTAAATAGCATACAAGCGTGTAACTACAGCACAGCGATCGTAGACTAGCCACTCCTGTTCGCTAGGAACCCCTTCTATTAGTTTAGTAAATTGCGTATTTTCGTCTGATTCCTGTTGTGTTGGAGTGTCCTTTCTAAATACAATTTCTCTCAGCCTGTCGTTGGTATTGATAATTTTATGTACTGTGGAAATATTCACACTTACTATCTTGAGAAGCTCATCAAACATCGCAACTTATTCTCCGATAACTTGCGAGAGCATTTCGTCAAACATCCTAATTCGTTCCTGGATGTCAGCCTTACTTCTACCCTCACCTGTTAA
>DMYK01000050.1 GCA_003483675.1 Microcoleaceae cyanobacterium UBA11344 | reverse complement strand
GATACCAGCGGTAAATTTAATCTCAACATCCCCTTCGAGACTTTCGACAAAAATCAAAATGGGGAAATTGATGCAGATGAAGGCAATATTGTTGCTTTCGGTGGCACTGACACCGCTACTGGTTTGCCTTTGGAAACACCTGTAACTGCACCTGCTGACGCTTCTGTTGTCACGCTGTTAACCAGTTTGGTGGCAGATTTAATTGAGAAAGGAGTTGAGAGCGAATCAGCCCAATCTTTGGTCAAAGCCGCCCTTTCCCTCCCCGCTGAAGTTGACCTGACTAGGTTAGATCCAATCTTAGCCACCAACAATAATCAACCGGGCGGAGTCCAAGTCTTAGTAGCAATGGTGAAAGTCCAAAACTTCATCACCCAAACTAGCGCTTTGATTGACGGTGCTTCCAGTGTAGCCAATACCGATATTGTCAAGGCTGTTGTCAGTTCAATTACGAATCCAATTCAATCCGGTACTGTTTTAAACCTCAGCAATGCAGCAGTTGTAGAGCCAATAATTCAGCAAGCAGCCGCGAAAATCCAGCAGATTGACCCCAGTTTCAACAGTCAAAAAGTCACCCAAATTACCTCGCAAGCAGCGACAGTAATGGCAACAGCAAATCAACGCATTGATGCCGCTGTCTCCAACCCAACAGCAACATCAATTCCTGAAGCAGTTGCCCGCGTCCAACAAGTAGCTTTGGGCCCAACAACTCAAGATTTCAAAGCTATTGGTGCGGGAAATAAGACAATTTCCCAGGTAGTTACTGACAATACTGGTGCTGCTTTAGATAGCAGAATTCAAGCTGTGATATTGCCTGTTGGAATTGCGACTCCTATTATCACCGGCGACGCAGATTTGGGCAGCAATTCCCCGAATCAAATTATCGGTACAAATGGCGATGATACCCTGACTGGCGACAGCGAGAATAATGTTTTGATGGGCATGAGGGGCAATGATTCCCTCGATGGCGGTATCGGAAATGACTCTGTTTTCGGTGGCAAAGGTAGCGATACTTTGCTGGGAAGTAGCGGTGATGATGCCTTGTTTGGCGGCCGAGATGCTGATAGTTTGAATGGCGGTGATGACAATGATCTTCTTTACGGAGGTAAGGGTGATGATTTGCTGATTGGTGGTTTGGGAAATGATAGTTTGATAGGAGGAATGGGATTAGATAAATTCTTGCTTTCGACCAATTCCGGTACTGATACAATTACTGACTTTGAAGTCGGTAAGGACTTGTTAGTATTGGGTGACGGGCTGAGTTTCTCGCAATTGGCTGCTCAAGATAGCGGTGCAACTTTAATCCGGTTTGCCAAAACTGGGGAGATTTTAGCTACTATCAGCGGAGTTTCTGCTAGCAGTATTAGTGCCGGAAATTTCGGATTGCTTTGAAAGCGATTTGCGTTCAAGCACTTGTTCTAATAGTCTGCATGATCCCCCCTAACCCCCCTTAAGAAGGGGAGTAGGGGGTGGGACAAGAGCATTCTTTCGTCCCCCTTCTTAAGGGGGATTTAGGGGGATCGAGACTTAAACAACAATCAGAAATACTGAGTCCTCTCTTCAATCCGCGCCGGCGGATTTTGTCTGTGTAGACGCGGTTTCAACCGCCAATTTTTATAACCTTTCAAATCAGCACCGCTGATATCGCATTCCCGGCAATTGCGAAACTAATCCCAATAATTCCAGTTGCAAAAGTATACTAGAAACTGTTCCCGCTGCTAATCCCGACACTTCGACAATTACATCAAAAGAAATCGACCCAGATTCGATCGCACTTAACACCTTCGCCCATTCCGNNGGCACTTGCTTCTCAACCGTCGGATTTGGTGGAAACAGCGACAACTGCTCGGCTGTGTCCAATTTTGGCATAGCTCCGAGCATTTCTAACAACCGCTCTTCACTCAAAAGTCGATCGCTACTCGGCAGAATCGGATGAGCACCTTTACTCAGTAATTCCAAACACCCAAACGAACGCTCATCATCCAATCTGCCCGTCAAAACATACACATCCCGGCAAAAATCATTCGCTTGATAAGCAGTAATTAAAGCACCAGATTTATGCGGAGCTTCTATCACTATTGTAGCACGACTTAAGCCAGCAATTATGCGATTTCTGCGGGGAAAATGAGTTTTATTTGGTTGAGTGCCGGCGGGATATTCGCTAATTACCAATCCCTGTTGCAAAATGCGATCGCACAACCGCTCATTTTGTTGAGGATATACAATATCTACTCCCGTTCCCATGACTGCGAAAGTCCTTCCTCCCGCCTCCAAACAGCCTGTATGAGCCTCTGTATCAATGCCATTCGCCAATCCCGAAACCACAGTAAAACCGCTTTTAGCCAAAGCCATACTAATTTTGCGAGTCCACCTTCTGCCGTATTCCGAAGGGCTGCGAGTGCCAACCATTGCCACTGTCGGCGTAATTCCTTGATTCTCTTTTCTGTCAACATTACCACGATAATACAACACCGATGGCGGACTAGGAATCTCCAATAATAAGCGGGGATAATCTGGATCTGCGGGGGTCCAGAAATAGGGATTTTTAATTAGATGTTTTTCAATAAATTCTTCAGGATTAATTTTTTGTCGTGCTTGCAATGTTGTTTCAACTGTCTGCTTGCCAAACCCCTCAACTTGCGCTAAATCTCCAGCTTTTGCCGTCCAAGCTGCGGTCAAAGTATCGAAATGTTGTTGCAATCTTTGCAGTAAAATCGGCCCGATACCGTTAATCTGCGACCATGCTAACCAGTAAGCGCGTTCTTCTAGCAATCAGTTTACCTCAACTTTTATCAGGATTATTTTATCATTAATAGGACTGAAATAGGACTGACGCGCTGCAATTTTTACATTATTTGTGGGGTAAGGTGCGTCCATAAGTACCCTACAGGAGATTATTTGTGGGGTAAGGTGCGCAATGCGCACCCTACAGGAGATAACTTTGTTACAACCAACAGGTAAGGTGCGCAATGCGCACCCTACAGGAGATTATTTGTGGGGTAAGGTGCGCAATGCGCACCCTACAGGAGATAACTTTGTTACAACCAACAAATAACAAATAACAAATAACAAATAACAAATAACTAAGTTTCCCAATCGACAAAACGGGCATAAATATAAGCAATGATTTCTCCTGTTACTATCCGAAAACCTTCGCTCGATTTCCACCACTCTTGCGGATTATAATCTTGGGTTTCCGCAGCGATGATCCCGACTTTAATCTCAGGATTTAGCACTTCTTTAAATACAATCCAACTTCTGCGGGCGTGAGCTCCCAAAGAATAAAGATTGATTGAGTTAACTTTTAAAGCGGAAGTAGAAAGCCAATCTCGAAGTGCGATCGCAGAAGCAGCGGTGCGGTGTTTGATAACACCTGCGGCTGGTACAGCTACGAGTTTATCTTGATCGAATCCTAGCACGATACAAGTAGCGGCTGCCAGTTCCGCATAGTTTTTATATTCAGCTAAATAGTATCCTTTACTTAATGGGATTCCTGTGGTAATCAATTGGCTATATCCACCTTTTTTAAATTCGGCGATCGCACTTTCGATTGCATAATCCGGCAACCATCCTTCGACTACTAATATATCAGCTTTTATCGGCGATGTCACCGCCAAAAAAGGATGAATATTTGTGATTATTGAGATCATTAAAATTATCAATCCTATGATAGCAATTACCCAACCTTCCCTAGTAATTGCCCACATTTCGCGACGACGGATCAGACGAATTTTCATTTTAACTTGCTCTAGATTAGAACCTGCGCACAGACTCTATTTGTAGTGCGCACTGCGCACCTTACCTGCGCACAGACTCTATTTGTAGGGTGCGCACTGCGCACCTTACCGCTACCAATAGTGTTGTAAAGCAGTTTTCGTCAGTCCTGTTATTGGTTTTTCAGATACTCAAAAACGCTTTTGTC
>DMYK01000607.1:12732-22578 GCA_003483675.1 Microcoleaceae cyanobacterium UBA11344 | reverse complement strand
TGTTCAATCAGCAAAATACTCAAACCCAACTCATCGCGAATCCGGTAAATAAAGCGAGTTAAATCAGCCGTTTCGTTCGGATTCATTCCCGCAGTCGGTTCATCCAAAAGCAAAACTTTCGGGTCCGAGGCCAAAGCCCTCGCAATTTCCAATCTACGCTGGTCGCCGTAGGAAAGGTTTTTTGCCAACTCCGGCGCTTTAGAAGCACCTAAACCGACAAATTCCAGCATACTCAAGGCTTTTTTATTAGCTTCCCGTTCCTCCAAAATCACAGTCGGAGGGCGGAGGATTGCACCCAACAAACCTGTTTTTAATCGGCAGTGTCTACCTACTAAAACATTATCCAGCACAGTCATGTTGTTAAACAAGCGGATATTTTGAAAAGTTCTAGCAATGCCGAAAGTGGTCAGGCGATCGGGCGGTAAACCGGTGATGTTTTTATTTTCAAGTATCAACTGGCCCGCAGTTGGTTTGTAGATGCCGGTCAGCATATTAAAGAATGTGGTTTTGCCGGCACCGTTAGGGCCAATTAAACTGGCGATCGACCCTTTTTCCAAAGTTAAGCTGACCTGATTTACCGCAGTCAAGCCGCCGAATCGCATGGTAAGTTGTTGTGCTTCTAATAATGACATTTTGGTTCTATTTACTAATATTAGTTAAGCTGTTAGAGGTCGGATTCTATATAATACCAAATCTGCTCTGTTAAAGTGCGTCAGCTTGGCAGTGGTGCGATGCTCGTTACCACACGGAAAGATTTGGGCATCGGAATTCGTTACAGAAAGTCTTGGGCTAAGCTTCATGACTGCGTTTCGGTTTAAGGTTTTCCCTTTAGTTTAAGGACAAAAAGGGTGGAAAATAAAATTACACAGGTAGTTTTCCAGGATCGGCTACTCTAGTAAGGGGTAGTGTTGAGGCCGGAATTATGATGAAGCTTGGTTTGCTGGTGCGATCGCGAAGCGTCCCCGCAGAAAAATTGCCAAACAACGACTTAGGAATCGGAAAAGTTACCGAGCTATCTTACTCTACAGCAACGGTTGAATACTTCTGCTCAATTGGGCAACGCCTGGAAAAAACCTTACCCTTAACTTCGCTTTATAGAGTTCAACTCCCGCCTCAGACACGATGTTACATCCAGCCAGAAAACCAGGATACATGGATAATTGGTCGAATTTTTGACTGGGACAAAGACAAAAGTCTGTATCGAATCGACCTACCCGATAAAAAGATAGCATTAGTTGCTGAACAGGAAATTTACGTTCGTTGCAACCTACCCATCGACGAGTCCATCGAAACTCTAGCGATGAAAGGTCAAGAAACGCCCTACTTTCACGATCGACGTTTAGCTTTTGTCCAGTGTCTCATCGAACAACGCGCTGTCAGTCGCGGGATGACAGGGCTGATTTCTGCCAATATTGACCTTTATCCTCATCAAGTTGAAGTTGTCCGCCGCGTACTCGAAGACCCCATTCAACGTTACCTCTTAGCTGATGAAGTTGGACTGGGAAAGACGATCGAAGCAGGTGCTATTCTGCGCCAATATCTCCTCGATGAACCGCAGGGACGTGCAGTGGTGCTAGTACCGCAATACCTGCGGGAACAGTGGCTTCAAGAATTAGAAAATAAATTCTATCTCTCTGGCTTTCTCTCTAAGTTGGACAATTGCGTGCAGGTACTTGCAGTAGAGGATGTCGATCGAGTCAGCCAGAATGCCGATTTGGGCTTCCTGATTTTAGATGAAGCGCATCATATTGCGGCGATGGCGACCTCTTCAGAGTCGATACAGCGCAGGCGTTTCCAGACTTGCAAACACCTCGCTCACAAAAGCGATCGCCTACTCCTATTATCTGCAACTCCAGTTCTCAATCACGAGCAAGATTTCCTGGCGATGCTGCACCTACTCGATCCGATAACCTATCAACTTGATGATTTAGAAGGTTTTCGTGCGAGGGTGAAAAACCGCCAACAAATTGGTCGAGTTTTACTCTCATTTAAAGAGAAAGCAAATCCGTTTGTGCTTAAAACTAACCTCAACCAACTGCGCCACCTTTTTGCTGAAGATAAATATCTGCTAAATCTCCTAGAGGAATTACAAAATTGTTTGGTTTCTCCAGAAACACTCCTCGCGGATCGAGATCGAATTGTGCGATCGATTCGCACCCACATCAGCGACACCTATCGGTTACACCGCCGAATGCTCCGCAACCGTCGCGCTGCGGTGGAAGATGTAATTTTTGACCGAAATGTGACACCAAAAGTAGAGTATGACTTAGATGAGCGATCGCCCCAAATTCACGAACTAATTGATGAATGGCGCACAGTCGCTCCTAACCAACAACAATATCAGCAAATTTTTCTACTTTTATTCCGTGCTAGCGGGACTTGGTTGGGAATTTTAGCACAAGTGCTGGAAACCCGTTTAAGCGGCATCTCCCATTCAGGTTTGATTCAAGAATTTGGTGCTGATAATATCCGCATTCTGACAGAAATCCCTAAATTTTCCGGCGAAAAGGAGATTCTGCAATCTTCACTAAGAATTATTCAGCAACCTTCAGAAGAAGGCGATCGCATCGAATTACTAAAGATAGTTATACTGTATCATCTTTCAGAGACTTTTAAACTTCAATCTTATCGCAGCAACCTTCATAAATTGCTCGAACAGGTGCAACAGCGAATTCGCAGACCGATACCGGGAGATACCCTACCAAAAGTTATCATTTTTACCAGTTTTATTCAAACCGGCGCTGAGATTGTCCGGTACTTATCAGATATTTTTGGTCGGGAAAGTGTAGCTAGCCATCAATTAGGGATGAAACGCTCTGATGTTGAAAAAAACCTCGATGGCTTTAAAAAGGACCCCAATTGTTTTATCCTTGTTTGTGATTCCTCCGGTGAAGAAGGTCGTAACTTTCAATTTGTAGATTGGATGATTAATTTCGATATTCCCTGGTCGCCAAATCGTTTAGAACAAAGGATTGGTAGGATCGATCGCATTGGTCGCCCTTTAAATGTTCAATTTACAGTATTCGCAGGCTCAGACTTAGAGGATAGCCCTCACGATGCTTGGTATCAATTATTAAAAGACGGTTTTGGCATCTTTCGTCAATCAATTGCCAGTCTCCAGTTTTATGTAGATAAAAAACTGCCAGAACTAGAAGCCACTTTGTTTCAATCTGGTGCTAGTGGACTATTGGAAACGATCCCCGCAATTCAACAGGAAATAGACTGCGAACAAGTAAAAATCAGCGAACAAAACGCCTTAGATGAAATAGATGCCCAGGATGAAAATGCTACCCAGTATTTTCAAACTTTAGATGATTATGATGCTCGCCATCAGGAAATCAAACGAGTAACAGAAGACTGGATTTGTCAAACACTCCAATTTAATCAAGTTGACGATCCGAATTTAGCAAAAGTAGGGCGTTATCAACCTACTAAACGCACTCTAATTCCCATCCATGATCTGCAAACTCGCTTTGCTGCTTATGCACAACCCTCTGGTACTTATAACCGGAGAATATCAACTAAATATCCTGGTGTCAACCTCTACCGTATTGGGGAAGAATTTGTGGAAGCACTAGCATCTTATATCCATTGGGATGACAGGGGTCAAGCATTTGCTATATGGCGATGCGATGAATCTTGGGATGCTGGGGAAGGGATGGAATGGTTCGGTTTTCGCTTTAATTATATAGTCGAAGCCAATTTAGAGATAGCCCAAAAAGTTTTAACAGATTTTGGGATAGATAATAACAAATACCAGGCTCTAAAGCGACGTACAGATGCGCTACTTCCCCCAATTATAGAGACAATTTTCATGGATGCTCGGTATGAACCAATGAGCCTTGTTGAAGATGAAGCACTTGTGAATATCCTGCAACGTCCCTATAAAGGTAAAAGCAGTCATCCATGCCGAGATTACAACTTGGCCAAAAGTCGATTGCCGATTTTGAATGAGTTTATTGATGCTAGTAATTGGCAAGAATTTTGTCATCAGGCGCGTCGGACTTCTGAAACATTGTTGGGCGATCGCATTTCTTTCATCGAACTCCGCGAACAACAGGCCCAAATTGCCGAACAGAAACTAGGAAAAAGACTTGCTCAACTGCGCCTGCGTCTTAACCGCTTAGCTCAAAGCCAACAAACTTCGCATTCATTATTAGCGCAAGAAGTCAACATAGAAACTGCTTTAAATCAAGCTATTTTACAAGGAATTCGCCATCCCCGAATCAAGCTTGATTCGGTAGGATTCATCATTGTTTCTGGGCGAGTTCCCGTTCAAATTCTGAAAGAGGGGGATGAGTGATGGCTGATTTTTTTCAAGAGTTCAGAGAAATTCTCCAAACAGGTAATCTACCTGCTGATACAAGTCAGTTTTCAGAAACTTGTTACAGGCGTTTGCTTGATGCTTTGGCTGCTGTGGGAACTCCTGACGCGCCAGAAAAAGGAGATATTGCTGCTTTAGTGCGTCACCTACTGCGGCGGGAAGATGAGCTACAGGGCGGAATGCCCCAAACTATAAAAGTACCTCGGACTTCTCCTTTCCCTAATCGCGAAATGTGGCAACAAAGCGGTATCGATATTTTGATCGAAGGTGCGGATTACTATCTGATTAGCGCTCATCCTTGGCAGCCTGATTGGCTAGATTTTTCCGCACAATATCCCCCAGACAAACCCGTATTTGATGAGAAAAAATGCCGCAATTACGAGCCAGTAGAGGGAGATCCGTTTCTAGAATTGGTGAATTTGCAGAAGTATCGGAGTGTAGGGCAACGTGAAGCAATTCGGGCTGTTTTGACGGCTCCTGACAATTCGACACTCGCCATTAACCTGCCTACTGGATCGGGGAAAAGCCTTTGCGCTCAACTGCCTGCGCTGGTGCGATCGAAAAATGCTGGTGTAACAGTTGTTGTAGTGCCAACTACAGCACTAGCCATTGACCAAGAACGAGCTTTAAAACCTTTTGTGAACCATGCCACTGCCTATTATGGCGACGAGTTTGGGCAAGAACAAGAGAGACGGCAGGAAATTAGCGATCGCCTTCGCAACGGCACCCAGCGAATCCTTTTCACATCACCCGAAAGCTTGATGACTTCCCTTGCACCTGCTATTTATGAAGCCGCAAGGTCAAAAATGTTGAAGTATTTCGTAATAGATGAAGCTCATATCGTCGAGCAGTGGGGCGATGAATTTCGCCCAGAATTCCAAGAACTTCCCGGCTTGCGAAGAGACTTGTTGCGTTTAACTTCTTTTACGACTTTATTGCTGACTGCAACCTTAACAGAATCCTGTTTAGATACCCTAGAAACTTTATTCGGCAAACCCGGCCCGTTTCAAGTGATATCTGCCGTGCAGTTGCGACCAGAACCCTCTTACTGGTTTGCTTGGTGTGAAAGTGAAGAAATCAGAAAAGAGCGACTAATTGAAGCTGTTTATCATCTTCCTCGCCCTCTGATTGTTTACGCCACAAAACGCGAAGATGTGAGGCGATGGGAACAGGATTTGCGGCGTGCTGGATTCAAGCGGTGTGCCATTATGACCGGAGAATCTAGCCTACCAGAACGCTCTCAACTGATTGAAGACTTGCGCGAGAGACGAGTTGATATAGTCGTTGCTACTTCTGCTTTCGGATTGGGCGTGGATCAGTCAGATGTTCGGGCCGTAATTCATGCCTGCATCCCAGAAACTATCGATCGTTTCTATCAAGAAGTCGGTCGAGGAGGTCGAGACGGCAAGGCAGCAATCTCGATCGCATTGCATACCACTGAAGACCTAGAAATTGCCAAGTATCTTAATAAAAATTCTGCAATTACTATCGAACGGGGTTTAGAGCGGTGGGACAGTATGTTTTTCAAGAAAACAATTCTTCCCGATCGTCGGTTTCGCGTTCCCGTCAATATTCCTCCATCTTTACAACTAGCAGATATTGACATGAACAGCCAAAAGAATCAGGAGTGGAACATCTGTACTTTAACGCTGATGAGTCAGGCTGGTTTAATCGAATTTGATGCCGATGAACCGCCGCGAAGAAGAAATTTTGAATCGAACGACGCTTATCAAAAAGCTTGGGAACTGCACCGAGAATCCCGCTTTATTCGTATTCTAGATGAATCGCATCTGAATGAACAAACCTGGGGATATAAAGTAGAACCAATTCGCCAACAACGCCAAAACAGGAGCTATAGAAACTTGGAATTGATGCGCGAGGCTTTACGACCAAAACGTTGTATTTCGGAAATCTTAGCTGAAGCTTACACAATACCCACCCGTGCAATACCAGAACCGAGAAAGCAGGTGATAGTTTCTCGTGCTTGCGGCGGATGTCCGATTTGCAGAAAAAATAGGGACTCGCTATTTGCAGGAATTATGCCCGCGCCGATATCTGTATGGCAAAATCCTAAACTTTTTGTAGGTGAAGAACTAGAACGATTGCTAGCAGGAGATAAATTAATGCTAATTTTATATGAATCTATGGAGGAGAAAAATTGGAAACGTAAAATCCCTCAAGTTTTTCAATGGTTGAGGGAGCAGGGAATTAGGAATTTAGTTGTGAGTCGCGAATTTTATAGTACATTAATTAAAGAACCAAATCTAATCCCAGATGCTTTTCTCTTTTTGTTTGAAAAATACCAACCCATTCTGATGCCGCGCATTCCCACCCTGATCTTTCATCCGCCCGGAAAGGCTATTCCTGAGAAATATCTGTCACCAAACAGAACTTCTGACGCGCCGCTGATTATCCTGCTTCCTGTAGATACACCCGATCCCAGTCGCAATGACCGCAAGCTGATCGATATTTTTTCGGGGAAATCTTTTATGTTTGACCACTTTTGTAAGGAGGTTAATTTATGAGCGTATTAAAAACTACTTTGGCTGCTCCTAGTATAATGCGAGGCATATTTAGATATTTGCTTCAAGCCCCTAAACAGCGTGAAAACAGGGAAAAAATGACTCGGCTGCTTTCTCCTGATAAATTGTCAGAAGGGAGAAACAAAAGTGCCGAACATCCGATGTTTGATGTGGCATTAAAAGAGAGTATTAAGTGCGGCTTATTAATCGAAGAGAATGAGGATATTGCTATAAATGGTAATCTTCCCGAAGCATCTAGACATCCTCAAACGGGCGATAAGTTGTTACCAGATACGCTAGTACAGCTATTTTTTGCTTCTGATAAGGAAGATGAAGATTTAGGCCGGCTAATAGCATGGTATTTAGCGCAAGACATTTATGATGCTCCCGGTACATGGAAAGAAGTAGAACAGCGCGTCGACGAACAGAGAGTTGCTGAGTCTTTAGATTTGAAAATATCCAGCGATACTCTGTCTAATCAACTCGCGCACTGGATGTGTTATTTAGGGTTTGCTTGGGGTCATGCTTTAGGCTCGAACAAAAGAATAGTTCCTGAGCCAAATGCTTATCTCAGACGAAATTTAAAAGAGTTATTTCAAGGAGAAGCACAAGCTAAACTTTCGATCGGAGAGTTTGTCGATCGTTTAGCTAAAAAATGTCCTCTGTTTGAAACTGGCAAATTTCGAGAACAGGTTGAGGAAAAAATCGGTTTTCGCTTACCCAATCACTTATCCACTAGCACGGCTTTTGCTTTATTCCGCCTTCAGGATGATGGCTGCATCCAGCTTATAAAAGAGTCGGATGCCGATTTATTCATCCTTCCAAGTGGTGACAAAGAAGCAGGATTTTCTCATATTATTTGGACGGGAATAGAACTATGACTTTTACAAAATTTGTTTGCTGGGATGTGGAGCGAGTTAGTCGCGTGATGGGTGTGGAAGCTACCCAAACGGCCGATAGTATATTTCTAGCAACTCACCATCCGATTGCTATGTACCGCCAGGAACTTATCGAAGTACCGTCGCGAGTTCCCTACAGTGAAGAACAATTTCTGAAAGACTTTCTCGCTGAAAAAGATTTCGCTTTCGTACCAGTTTTAGGAAGTTCTGGCACAGGAAAATCTCACCTGATTCGCTGGCTGGCCGCCAATATTGAATCGACACAGCAGCGTCGAGTTTTGCTGATTCCCAAAATTGGAACGAATCTCAAAGATATTATCAGTTTAATATTAGAAGGGATGGCAGGAGCAACCTTCGATGAATACCGGCAGCGTTTAAATCGAGCCACTAGCACCTTAACAGAAGCCCAAGCCCGAGAACAGCTTTTGAATCAGCTTGCTGCTGCGGTTGGCCCAAATGGTCGGGGCGATCGCACAAAACTTTCTGAACTAGAAGATTATCTCGTTGGTACTGTTGACTCTCTACTATACGATCCGTTTTTCCGAGAACACTGGCTAAAAGATGGAGGTATTATTCATCAATTAGTTATCCACATTCTCGGACATCGAGATACGGTAGAAATTGTTGAAGAACGGCGGCAATTTTCGCTTGATGACTTGCCTCTTAATGTTTTAGACTTGCAAAAAGCTGGGGAGCGATCGCGGGAATTTTATAGCTGTCTAATCGGCAATGAGAATATCCAAAAGGCAACTGTAGATTGGTTGAACCGTCATTTAGATGAAGCGATCGCTCAGGTTTTGAGCCTCGGACGAGAAGACTTGCAAAGATTAATGCGAGAAGTTCGCGAAACTTTAGCCAAAGAGAAAGTAGAATTAGTTTTACTGATTGAAGATTTTGCCAAATTTCAAGGAATCGATCGCGAAGTTTTAGAAGCAGTTTTAGCGAGGCCGCAACAAGCCGGAAGCAAATCTTTGTGTGCGATGCGAACGGCGCTAGCTTGTACTACGGGATATTTTGACGGTTTGAGGTTAGATACTGTTAAACAGCGGATTACTTTTAGCGTCAATCTCGATGTCGGTACAGTTGGAAAACAACAATCTTTAGTGAATTATGCAGATATCAAACAATTTGTGGCTCGATATCTCAACGCGGTGCGTTTGGAGGATAAAATAATTCAAGATTGGGCTAAGTCTCGCAATAATGAAGATTCAGATAAAGCAACTTTAAGTAGTGCTTGCAATGAATGCGAACACAAACTAGCTTGTCATGCAGGTTTTGGAGAAGCGGATGGTTTTGGTTTATATCCCTTCACGCCTGAAGCCTTAGAGCAGATGCTTTCCAGAGTCAACCCGGAAACTTTTAAACCTCGGATTTTGATTAAAGATGTTCTTAAGTGGACGCTAGAAAATTCTATTTCCGATCTTCAGCATGGAGATTTTCCTGCTATTTCTCTGCGGGAACATTTTGGCAAGATGCGACTGAGTGCAATGGTTCAGGCAGATATTAAAGCCAAAGACCAACAAAATTACGATCGCCGCCAAACTCTCCTCGATTTGTGGACTGATAGTAACGAGCTTTATGATTTGCATCCAGAAATTCACTCTGCATTTGATATTCCGGCGCTGGGAGTGAATGTGCAGCCGACCAAAGTTTCACCATCTGTTTCGCAGGCTAAAGAGTCTAGAAAATCGGTTAATAATTATCAAGTTGAGGCGCACTCTCAAACTGAAAAAGTTCCTGAAAAGCTGACGAATCAACTGCAAATTCTCGATCGCTGGAATAACCAAGAAATTTTTCCGCAAGATATCGGTGGAGAACTGCGACCGTTGATTTATTCAGCTATCGGCTATCGGATAGAATGGGATGCGGAAATGCTACTTAAGGGGAGTTTTGCTGGTAGTGGGACAACATACTTTAAAAGCAGAAATATTACTTTTTACAGCCCAAAAGTTACGAGGGAGACGATTTCTGGAGTTAAACTATCTTTTCCTCTTAATCCTGACGATCCTGATGAGTTTCGAGAAAGCGCGATCGCCTTCCAAGCCATTTTACAATACAATCATTATAAGCATTGGAAGTTCCCCGATGGCGATCGCTACTT
>DMYK01000607.1:9003-12629 GCA_003483675.1 Microcoleaceae cyanobacterium UBA11344 | reverse complement strand
ACAATGGCAGGACATCCTACAAATTCGATGGAAGATTTGATTAATAGTTTGTTTCTCGACTTAGAAGCAAAAGATTTAGAAAATCGTTCAGCTAACTGGAAAAAACTATTTAATAGCTTGAAAAACCAGCGTGAGGCTTTACTAGAAATTGTCAAAAGTCGCACAGCTTGCACAAAAGGAAGTTCTAAACAATTTCAGATTATTGATGTTGTACAAATCCTAGACCCATTGAAACAGGTTAGCAAATCTTGGCAACCTCAATGTGAAATTCCGGCTGATGTTCGAGAGAAGTTTCCCGAAATTGATAAAGCGCGTCAAGCTGCGGATGAACTGCTAGAAAGAGCAATTCAGGAAGAGTGCGATCGCCAACTTGCTGTTTACAATTATCTAGTAGCTGAATTAGGGGAAGACATCAAGAAAAAAGATGTTACCGATTTAGTAAAGCGGGCGATCGATAGCTCGCAAGAAGCTGGTGTATTTCGAGGCCGAAAGAGTGTCGATGAGCTAAAATCAGTATTGGAACAGTTTAAACGAGTTGAGATTTCTAGCTATTTAGAAACAATGAAGCGCGTGCAAACTGAGAAAGATAATTCCGATAGTAAACCGGGGAAGCTGCTTAAGTATCTCAGTGAAAATCATCAAAAAGCAATGACAGAGGCTTCCGAATTTATCAGCACCACTAACAATTTTCTTGATGCTTCTATAGCCGAGGTGAATAACCGAATTGAAGATTTAGAAGTGTCAGGTGGTGCAACAGTAGAATCTTGCCATAGAGCTATTCAAGATGGATTGGCTCAACTGCGAAATCTAATTACTGAAATTAAAGGATAGATAATATGCTTCTCGAAAAATCCACTCAACTGATTGAGTTATCTCAAAATAAAATTAATCTTCAGAGGTATGCAACCAATCTTGAAGGCTTTCAATCTCGACAACAACAAATAGAGCAAGCTGTGGCTATAACTCTACCTCTCGTTCAATGTTTGAGAGCTTTTCATCAAAAAGGAATTACCAATTTTCATTTCACTCAAAATGATGAGATTCTGCTGACATTTATTGCTAATGTTGAGGCAGAATTTAAAAAAAATCCTGAATGGATTATACCAAATGAAAATTTTAATAAAAAGAATTTCACTTCTAGGATAGAGCAATTACAAAATTCTCTGAAAGAGCAATTGAATCAATCTTGGCTGGTCTACCGAAGTCAAAAAATGCCCAGCACTAATAATGAAATCCTAAATTTATTGGATAAAGTTTCGGCATTTAAGCAAACTGTCCAACGGATTAGAAGTTTAGATTCGCAAATTCAGGAATCAAACTCAATTCCCAAAAGCAGTGAGGATTTTGAAAGAGTCGATCGGCTAATTGAGCAATTAAAGCAGTGCTGGGATGGCTTAAATTCTGATGAAGTTCCTGAAGCCGTACTCTGTTTTCTGAGAGTTGCCGCTAATGAGGGTGCTACCCGGAGTCTTTTAACGCCAGAGGTAGAAGATTGGTTGACTAAACATGGTCTGATTGATTCTTTACGAATTCGCTTGACCTAATAAATGGTTTGCGATTGTTCAAGAAAATCACTGACGCACCCTACTGCATTTTCTGGCGTACAGACAAAGTGCGATCGTTTTTGCTCTGGTAAGGTGCGTCAGCAGCAAATTGTTTGAGTTGAGTCAAATCTCTTGACTGACTCACCCTACTGCATTTTCTAGGCTACTAGCAATGCCGAAAGTTGTCAGGCGATCGGTAAACCAGTAATATTTTTGATGATTGTCTATTAGACATCTCCAAAAAATAAAATATCGCGTAGGAGTGTGAGCGAGTTCCGACTGGCGAGGGTGAAGCTTTTGGGTATAAAATCAAAAATTTTTTAACATGAATTGTCGCCCAAATGCTTCACCCCTACATCTCTACACAAGCTTGAGATTAGCATTGCCAGTTACATTTTTAATCGCTATATTTCCCCCCTTACTATTGACTTATTGAATCTGCTAAAGACTCATTAATCGCCTCATCCTCAGAATGCAATTCAGCTTGATGAATTCGATCTGGAATTAGCCCCTCCGGCCGCACAATCATCATCACAACTAGAGTTAGACCGAAGAGAAATAAACGCATTTGAATCGGGTCTAAACTGGTAGCTAGAAAGTCTTGCAACTGGGGAATTGCAATCCTAGGTATTACAAAAGTATTCAGAAAACCTTTGAGGACTTGTGCTAGTTGGGGTAGATAAAGTCGATCGGCAGACATGATAATGATAGCGCCCAAAATCACCCCAGTCATGTTGCCCAATCCTCCTAAAATTACCATACACAGGATGATGACCGAGACGGAAAAATCGAAGACGCTCGGAAAAACGGCGCTGATATAAGCGGCGTAAAACGCGCCTGCAAACCCCGAAAAGGTCGCTCCCATCGCAAAAGCCGAAAGTTTGGTTTTGACGATGTTAATGCCCATTGCACTAGCCGCTAATTCATCTTCGCGCATGGCATTCCATGCCCGTCCCAAACGGGAATCTCGCAGCCGCGAAATCATGAAGTAAGCGAAGACCACTAATAGTAAAATTAGGTAATACCAGGGAAAGTAGTTGCCGGTACTAAAAGTGCCGATGATGGGGAGAGATGGACGCCCGATCGGGTTAATTCCGTATTCGCCGTTGGTGAGGTTAAAAGGTCGATCGCACCCAACGAGACACAACACCAACTCTGGTTTCCCCAACAACGAAGCCACAATCTTCGAGACTGGTTCATCGATCCGAATCGCTGTTAAATTTCTAAATACAACCGGGATAATTTCGCCAAAACCGAGGGTAACGATCGCCAAATAATCGCCCTTGAGCCGCAGTGTCGGAATACCCAGGATTACGCCTGAGAGCCCAGCTACACCGGCGGCGATCGGTAAAACTATCCAAAAATTCCAAGCAATATTTACCTGTCCAGAAGATAGCAAAGCCGTCGTGTAAGCGCCGATCGCAAAAAACGCCGCATATCCCAAATCCAACAAACCCGCAAAACCCACAGTAATATTCAAACCCAGCGCCAACATAATAAAGATTTGAATCTGTACTACAGTAGCAATCCAGCCAGTTTTAGCCTGAAGATCAATAAACGGAAACAGAATTAGAATAAAAGCTAATGTCACCAAAGTTGCCAATCGCTGGCGTTCATTTGGTAAACCTTGTAGAGCACCCATTAATGTAGCGGTAAAAATTGCGATCGCCAAACTGGAAATTCCGTACAGCAACGTAGTCGGCAAATCCACAGTAGATTGACCAGAAAAAGGTCTAATCAAAACCCCTTCCACCACACTAGCAGCTAACAGCCAAACCCCCAATCCCAAGCCCGCTAAACAGCCGATTGTTGCACCCATTTTCGGGCTGTAAACCTTCTGTTCCTGACCCGCGATCAAGCCCGCGGCCGTACCCATCAGCCAGCCGATAACGGTGCCACTCCAACCGCCGAATAGGAGTACAGTCAAAGAGGCGATCGCCCCTAAAATACCACTCGATTTAATTGCTTGGATTATCTTGTTTGACATATTCCCTATTCCCCATTCCCAAATTACACTTTTTCCTGAACATTCTCGCCCAACAAACCCCCTGGGCGAAAAGCCAAAATCACCACCAAAACCCC
>DMYK01000607.1:8627-8976 GCA_003483675.1 Microcoleaceae cyanobacterium UBA11344 | reverse complement strand
CACCCCAATCAAAACCCCTCCTAACATCGCCCCCACAATATTACCAATACCCCCCAAAACCGCCGCCGTAAAAGCCCTCAAACCCGCCGTAAACCCCATCGTAAACACAATAGTATTGTTATACAAACCCACCAAAATTCCTGCCGAACCAGCCAAAGCCCCACCAATCAAAAAAGTCAGAGCAATAATCTGATCTACATTAATCCCCATAATTTTAGCAGCATCGCGGCTTTGAGCCGTTGCCCGCATCGCCTTTCCCAGACGAGTGTACTGCACAAATACATGAAGCAAAACCATCAATACCAGAGCCACCACCAACACAATTAAATCTTTCGTAGTAAATACAATA
>DMYK01000607.1:0-8586 GCA_003483675.1 Microcoleaceae cyanobacterium UBA11344 | reverse complement strand
GCCGAATTAGAACCCATCACCGGAATAAAAGCTTTCAATCCTCCCCAAAATAATCCCATATTTTGGAAAATAAAAGAAACCCCGATCGCCGAAATTAAAGGAGCTAAACGAGGAGCATTTCGCAAAGGTCGATAAGCATACTTTTCGACAACAATATTCAGTCCAGCACAAAACACCGAACATACAATTAAAGCGACTAACATCACCGGTATAGCAGTACCTAAAGGTGCGCCGTCTTGAATGCCAAAAGCCCCGAATACAGTTAGGGAAGCAAAAGCACCCAACATATACAAATCGCCGTGAGCAAAATTGATTAACTCAATAATGCCATAAACCATTGTGTAACCTAAAGCAATAATTGCAATCAGCGCGCCGTTGACCAAACCCACTAACAATTGTTGAATGAGGACTTCAGGACTTCGGATTATTTCGCCAACAATTTTCGGCAAGTCAAATCCGGCGATCGGTCCTAATAGCAAAACTATATAAACTACACCTATATATAAAAGAATAATTTTCCAGTTTTTCATAACTTTCGGTAATCGGTAATCGGGAATCGGGAATTGTGGAGCGAGGCAGAAACCGGGTTTTTTTCCGAAACTACTCGATCGAAACCTTAAATCCAGTAAAAACCCGGTTTCTTTAGTATGAATGCGTCTTAGACTGCGATCGGTAATCGATAAAATGACAACAGTCAACTGACAACTGACAACTGACTAATTATTCAGTCTTGAGCGGGCTCACAAACTCCCACTTGCCATCTTTAACAACATTTCCTGACATTGTAGTCAAGCTAGTGTCGCCATTAGCGTCAAAACTCCAAGGGCCAAGTACGCCGTTAAAATCTTTAGTTGCCAAGACAGCATCGCGGATAGCAGCGCGGTCATTTTTGCAAACCTTATTAATTGCGCCGATAATCACTTTAGCAGATTCAAAAGCATAAGCTGCATAAGCTTCTGGTTCAGCATTATATTTTGCCTTGTAGCTTTCGTACCACTTCGCGCCCTCACCAGTCAATTCTTTAGGAGGTAAGCCGCCAAAGGTAGCATAAACTCCTTCGGCATCTTTGCCTCCGGCATCAATTAAAGCTTGCTCTTTAATGCCATCCGGGCCCATGAATTTAACAGCATCAGCGGCCATCCCGACATTTCTCATGTCTTTAATTATCTGTCCAGCATTGCTTTGAGTAGTGCCACCAAAGTAAATCATTTCTGGATTTAAAGCTTTGATCTTATTCATTAAAGCTTTGTAATCACTGGCTTTGATATCAATTCCCTCGCGGCCGAGGACTTCAATTCCCAAAGTTTTAGAACTTGCTTCAAAAATGTCAGCAATGCCTTTGCCGTAGAGTTCTTGGTCGTCGAGGATGTAGACTTTTTGGACTCCTAAAGATTTCGCCCAGTTGGCGGCGACAGCACCTTGGAGGTCATCAGCCGGGACAACGCGGGTGAAATTGCGAGTGCCTGTAGGGTAATAAATGTTGGGTTCTTTGGGTTCACCTTTTCCTGGTTTTGTCAAGCCCGGATAGGTGTTTGCCGGACTTACCATCACTACATTAGCTTGGTTGAGCACGGGAATTGAAAGTTTGGCCGCACCGGAGTTATAGTGACCGATCGCAGCAACTACTGAACCGTCGGCGGCGACTTTGTTGGCGTTAGATGTTACCTGGCTTGGGTCCCATTTGCCAGCCGTGGCGGTGGCATCATCGAGAACTTCGTATTCGATTTTGATTTTGCCGTCGCAGGCTTTGGAGTCGGTTTCGGCGAGGGCTTGTTTGATGCCGTTGACCATTGTTTGAGCTTGACCCAATGCGCTACCTGTCATGGGGAACATGGAGACTATTTTGACGGTATTTGGATCGGCGGGGCTGCTGACTGCGACGGGAGAGGCTGCGGGAGAGGTTGCGCTAGAGGTTGCGGGAGTGCTTCCGGGAGTGCTTCCGGGGGTTGTGGCGGTGGGTGACTTAGGACTTTGACAACTGGCGCAGAGTGTGGCTATTCCTGCGGCAAGCAGTAATTTCCGCAACCCTGCGGCGTTGAGATGCTGTGTTGAGTTGGTTTTTGAGGGGGCGATCGTACTTTTGCTCTCTGATTTCTCTGAAAAGTTCATAGGTTGGTTGGTTTGTTGCTTGCGTATACGCATATTTTCACTCTGTCAGTCTGTAAGTCAAGAGTGAGCATCGAAATTTAAAAAATTGATGCCTGTTCTCAAACACACTTTCCTGCGGTAACATCAGGACTTGCACCAGATCTGCTGTCTGAGAGGTGGCGGGGGCTGCGGGTACAATGGGTAGTGGCAGTCGCCAAAATACCTAGATTTACCGAGATTTTTTTAGATCTTGCTGATTTAGAATATGTAGTGATCGATCGCCTAAAAGTATCTCTAGATGCGATCGCACAATTTTGCCAGCGCTGGAACATTGTCGAATTTGCCCTGTTTGGTTCGGTGCTGCGGGATGATTTTCGCCCTGATAGCGATGTGGATGTATTGGTCACCTATGAGCCATCGCACCGCCTCACGCTGTCTAATTTATTGAGTATGCAGGAGGAGATAGAGCATTTATTTCATCGTTCTGTGGATTTGGTTGAAAAGAAGCAGTTAGAAAATCCCGATCGGCGATCGAACATTTTGAAAACCTATCGAGTGATTTATGCAAGCGGGCGATCGGGATAGTGCTTCACTTTGGGACATGGCGCAAGCAATCCGTCGGATTCAGGAGTTTACGGCTGATGCCTCATGGGAGACTCCGGCTTGAAAGTGTTTTTATGCAAAGTGCCGTAGAGCGGCAGTTTGGGATTTTGGGGGAGGCAGCGGGCGAGAGTTTCGATCGAGTTTCAGCAGTTCCATCCCGAAATTGATTGGCGAAATGCGATTAACTTACGAAATATTTTGGTTCATCGTTATGACCAAGTGAGACCAGAAGTTATTTGGAATATTGTTACAAGTGTTTTGCCTAGTTTACTGGTACAAGTAGAGGCATTATTGCCGCCGTTACCTGATGATAGTTGATATCAGATCTGACCGAATTGGCCCCACGCTTTCCCGGCTGTCCGCTCCACCCTACTGTTAGAGCGCTCTTTCGATCGACAAAACGCATTCATTCCTCGTTGACTTAATTAAACAGAAATGGTTTAACAGATAGAATCATACGATCTAACTCTGTTTTGTTGTGTTTGAGAAGATCGTGTCCCCATAATTCATTCGTGTTATTGGAACAGTCATTTGCAAGGGCTTCTCCGATCTTCTCTAGCTTGCCCGTCCCGATACTTTCAAACTTCTTTTTAATACCCTTTAAATCTTCTGGTTCAGATAACACTCCAAGAATAAACACTCTATCTTGCAGATCCTCTGGAATCTGACTCTTTACATAACTCAATCGCTCTCCTTTCCGATCGAAATCAATCAGCAAGACAATCATTCTTTTTGGAAATCTTCGCATTTTAGAGACCTGATTGTCTTTGAATTTATCCACAACTTTTCCCCAACCATCAGCAATCGGTAAGACTTGAATAGCAGGTTCATTAACGTTTGAGTCGAGAATGAATCCGGTGGCAATTTGGCGATTAGCATCATCTTCTGGCAACACAAAAACATGGGGTTGATACTTATTCACAGTCATAATTCTATGTCGCCGCGAATCAAGGTATCTACAAGATCGCCACTGACAGGTATATCACTGAGCAACCTAACTAAGGTTGGCTCTAAGTGACTTTTTCGATCGAGTACAAAGGTATTTTCATTTGAAAACTTTCGGATTGCTTCCTCATTATGTGAGGTCGCTATAATCTGACCGCTATCCTTAAATGAGCGTCGTAGTGATGCAACAAAATGTCCAACCTCTGACAGAGAAAGATAGTTATCAGGTTCGTCCCAAAAGCAAAAAAGTGGCCCGTAGTATTTGTTGGCAGCTAAGACAACAGCACAAAGAAAAAAGCATTTCTCCCCATCAGATAAGTCTTTAAAGTCAACACTCAGATTGGCATTCTTTGCTTCAAACCGAACCACCATACTTTTAGAGTCTTTCCCGATCTGTTCATTCAGAAAATCCTGAATGTCAGGCATAACTTCTCGGAGGTATCTGTCAGCCTGTGTGTAAGCAGCAGGGTAGCGACTGAGTAACCCAGAGAACCACTCCCCAAAATTTGAACCGTCTCGTTTTGGCTCCAATGTTTCCCCATTAGAGTCTCCAGTCATCAGGCTTGGAATCGGGGCTAAAATAATCGTGCGCGCCAGCCAAGTCTTGAAAATACGAAGCGGATCGGTTTCTGATTGTTCTTGAATCACTGGAAGAGCAACGAGATGCCAATCCACCAGAAACTGAGCTTCAAGATTTCGCGGGCTGGTGTAAAGAGTGACTTGGGCTTCTTTGCGAGAGTAAATTGGATTTCCTGAAATTAACAGTTGCTCTTCAAAAACTCGAAGCTCTCTAAAGTTTTCTGGTAATTCCAATGCCAGAATATATTTGTATAATTTATTGTCAAGTAATACTTCTATCTCAAATCGAATTGGAACATCAGACCTGCCTCGATTGAAATCTTTCGGATCGATAAGACCAAGATGATTTTTATCAAAATCACGCATTCTGTTAATGCCTCGACCGATGTGTTGAAGGATTTCCAATACAACACGGATGGTTGATTTACCTGCACCATTTTTCCCAATTAAAAGGGAGGATGGCATCTCTTTGAGAATCAGTTCAAAGTTCTCCAGGCATCTGAAGTTATGTACGTATAGTCTTTGGAGCATAGAAAAACGACTGCGAGGAGTCAAAAGTGAAAAAAATGGTCAGCTTAATTAACCAATATACAATATTTCCACTTCAGAGCACCTAAATAGGTTGTAGTAGATGTAGGGGAGTCCCCCCGTACCTACCCCGGATGAAGCGACGCAACTGAGCGGGGGATTGCCCGTACAAGATTATGCGGAAAATATGAACGGGCGATCGCCCTTTCAAGTCTGAGTTAACTCACATTGTCACAACTACAGTTCCCAAAGATCAACTAGACTGCGAAATCAAATCCGAATCCTTTTTTTCCTTTGAGCGATCGACTGAAAAATCTTCATAGTACGATCGCTCAGTATTCACATCCCACAAATCGTGCTTTTCCCCCAGAATATTTCTCACAGCCAATATCCCCGTCAGCATAGAATGGTCTTGATTGTTGTATCGGTGCATACCGTTTCGCCCGATCGTCTGCAAATTCTCAATTCCCTTCAAAAAACCTTCCAGAACCTGCAAATGTCCGCGATATTCGCCATCATAAACAGGATAAGCTTTGAGTTGCCGTATCACAACTCCATCTTCAACATCCGCAGTTGTTGCTAAGCCCAAACCAACCAACTCGCGACTTGCTAATTCGACAAGTTCCGCATCCGACATTTCCCAAATCTCGTCCCCTACGCTACAGAAATATTCCATTCCCAAACAACTTTTGCTAGCATCGGGAACTAATGCAGCGCTCCAATTCTTAAAGTTTTGAATTCGTCCAACTTTGACTTCGGGGGAGTGAATGTAAATCCAGTTGTCGGGAAACAAATCCTGGCGATCGACAATCAGCGAGACAATCAAAAAATCTCGATATTTGAGCGATCGCGCCGCGTGCAAAACCTCTGGTGGCGGCGGCGGCTCCATTCTTTCCACCAAGGCCGATATCGGCATACTGGTAATGAAATTATCCGCCGAAAATTGCACTAATTCTCCGTTATGTTCAGCAGTAATACTTTTAATTTTGTTGCCTTCACGCTCCAAGCTAATCACTTTAGTATCGAGGTAAACTTTGCCCTCTTTACTTTCCACAGCTTCCGCGAACCTTTCCCACATCATCCCCGGCCCCAAAGCCGGATAATCAAACTCTTTGATTAATGTTTTAGTATTATTGCTACCAAACAAAGCATTAATTATTGCTGTTGTGAGCGACAATCCTTTAATCCGCTGCGCCGCCCAATCTGCTTGAATTTCCGAACAGGGAATGCCCCAAACTTTTTCAGTGTAAGTTTTGAAGAATGTTTTGTAGAGGCGTTCCCCAAAACGATTAATCACCCACTGCTCAAAAGTTTTTTCTTCAGGAAGCGGCCAAATTCTCACTTTCAGGTAGCTCAACAAAATTAGCAGACTTTCAACTAGGCCCAAATTAAATAGAGTATTGAAGGCACTTATCGGATAATTAAAAAAACGACCTCGATAATAAATTCTGGACAAGCGAGGCACTTTAATAAACTCATTTCCTAGTACCTCTTGCCACAACTGCTGCACGGCTTCAACTTTAGTATAAAAGCGGTGGCCACCAATGTCGAAACGATAGCCTTTGTAGGTTTCAGTGCGAGCTATTCCCCCAACTTTATCACCTTTTTCTAGTACCACAGGGATGATACCTTGCTTGACTAGCTCGTAAGCTGCGGTCAAACCGGCGGGTCCAGCACCGACGATCGCAACAGGATAATGTTTCACGCTTGCCTACCTCTAGTTTTTGATCTGACTATATAATTCTGTCATAACTTCTGAAATTAATAGATGCACCCGTGAATACCCTGAGAAATTCTCGATCGATTGAAACATTTTAATTCTTCAGTTGGCCTTGAGCGATTGAGCTGACACCGGCAAGCTAACTTTCGCGGCCCAAGGCTTTTTTTGGGATAACAGATGGCGAGCCGTGCCGATCGCAAAAGCCAGTCCGCTATAAAAGTAGTAAAGCCAGTGCCAAGGAATAGTTTTGATGGCGAATATGATACCATGCTTCCGGTGAAAAAAGCGGTAAAGCGAAGCATTCAAGGCAGTCAGCGGTATTGCCAATAAGCTAGCCAGCACCAGAGTTCCCGGCCACCACAACGCCCCCAAAACTGCCAGCAGCACTGCATAAGTTAAAACTATGCTGACGCGGCTCGAAACTTGCAAATTGAGGTCATTGTTCAATTTGCGATCGCGCCAAATCAATTCAGTCCAAGGCAGTGCTCGGTAGAAAAAATCAGCTCTCAGTAACGAAATCGCTTCCCACCGCTTTAAGTGCTTCACTTGTAATGTTTTACACAGCCTAATTCTGTAACCGGCTTGTTTCAAACGGTAGCCCAGCTCAATATCTTCTATAGAAGGTCGGCGATAACTTTCATTAAAGCCACCCATCAGCAAAAAAATTTCCCGACGCATCAATCCACAAGCGCCCCAAAAAGTCGAAGCTTCTTCATTACCTGTTTGGTGTACGTAGTGGTGCAGCAAATTCCTGTACTGCGACAGAAAATCGGGATCTCCAGGAGCATCGTCGTAGGAACCAATCGCCGCAGCCAAGTACGGATTATTTTTGAAGACCGAAATCGCATATCCTACAGCTTCTGGACAAACAGCCACATCAGCATCCACGAAAAACAGAATATCTCCCTTCGCAGCCAGGGCACCCAAATTCCTTGCCCGCGCTGGGCCGCCGGATTCAGGAATTCTGATTAATTTAGCGCCAAATTCTTGAGCCAGACGCCAGGAACCATCGCTGTCGCCATCTGCTACTACAATAATCTCGATCGGTCTCGGTACAGCTTCAGCCAGTTTTGACAAACAAGTACGGAAGTACGATCCCCCGTTGTGAACCGGGATAATCACGGATACAGTCGGATCTGCGGTAGAAATCATCACCTAAATCGTTTAAATTACCTGAAAAAAATACTTGGATTTTTGAGATTTTACAGATGCTAATTTACCAAGAGTAAAATCAGCTCTACTTTTCTGTTTATAACCCGATCTTTGTTTTTATTCAACTAGATTTTTGGGCTGACGTTTTTGACTGCATTTTTCTCTTGCTATACCAGTATCCTAGGCCAGATCTTGCTGAGAATGGAAGTATCAATACAACAGCTTTACACAATCTTTAAAAATACCATTGTTTTTGTAAACCTGATAAAAATACTCACCAGCATTTTTGGTTGACAGTCTTGCACCAAACAAAAATTTTCGATTGTCACTACATTCAGTATAAAAGATTACAAGTAGCATCTAAGTAGCTACCGTTGCTGTCAGGACTAGCCCCCACAGCTTTTGTACAGGCTCCATCGGGAAAGTGACTTTGACACCAAGTTTCTTTGCCGACTCTCCCTAGCACACTTTGTGATTTTTAGCAACAATTTTAAGATATATATTTGTAAATAGCAGAGGGTGTGCGATCGAGCTTTAGTTATTTGCTAACATTTTGCTAACATAGCGTTAGCTGAATTCCCTCGCATCCGAACTTTCAAGCCCAATTTTTAGGAAACAAGTTGCGTCCATGAACATCACCAAAAACCATTATACCAGCCTTTAGTTTCAGTCATCATACCTGCTTACAACAAGGAAGTTCAAGAAAATGTGCAGAAATATCTCGGTGCAATTAGTTGTCAAATTACCCAAGATGCTGCGTCAGCATTGCAACAAGCAGATGCGGTCAAACTGGGCGAATTCATGCAAGTTGCACAAAGGGAATTTGACAGGTATTTAATCCCCGCTTGTCCTTCGCAATTAACGGCTCCTGTTTTGCATAAACTCCTGAATTATCAACCAATTCAGCCTTATGTTTTGGGTGGCAAGGGTGTAGGTTCTCAAGGAGATGGCACTGCTCAGTTTATCGTAAA
>DMYK01000604.1:15934-19240 GCA_003483675.1 Microcoleaceae cyanobacterium UBA11344 | reverse complement strand
AAACAAACTCAGCAAGATCGCGATCGCTTTTTTAGCATTTCGCTAGATTTGCTTTGTATTGCAGGTTTTGACGGCTATTTCAAACGCTTAAACCCCGCTTGGCAAACTGCATTAGGTTACAGCACAGCGGAACTTCTAGGGAAACCTTTGATAGAATTTGTGCATCCAGAAGACCGAGAAATAATCATAGCTGAATTGGAAACACTCAAAGGTGGCAACCCCGTTATCAACTTAGAAAACCGCTATCTTTGCCAAGACGGTACTTATAAATGGCTTTCGTGGACGGCATCGCCATTTGCTGAAGAAGGTTTAATTTATGCAGTTGCCCGCGACGTTACATTAAACAAGCAAGCAGAAGCAGAATTGCGCCAAAGCGAAGCCACTAATCGCGCTCTTTTAAATGCCATACCGGACATCATGTTTCGCTGCCGAGTAGACGGCACTTTGCTAGACTTCAAACCCGCAAAAAACTTCCGCAATCTCCTACCGAAAAACATATTTATCGGCAAAAAACTAGAATACATATTGCCGGCAGCTTTTGCCAAAAAAATCTTGTCATACAACAAACAAGCTGTTGATCGTGGCGAAATTCAAATCGTAGAATATCAACTGTCAGTTAATGGTGAAATGTACGATTTTGAAGCGAGAATTGTGTTTTGTACGGAAGACGAAATTATCGCGATCGTCCGCGACATCACTCAACGCAAACGCTCCGAGTCGGCAATCCAGCGACAAGCAGCAGCAATGGCCGCCGCTTCCGAGGGCATCGGGATTGTTAATGCTGGCGGAGAGTTCATTTATTGCAACGCAGCTAAACTCAAAATCTACGGTTACGACTCTCCAGAAGAATTGTTAGGCAAAAGTTGGAAAGTATTCTACGAAAGTGCAGAACTGCAAAGATTCGAGCAAGAAATCATGCCCGCTTTAGTGCAGAAAGGTTGTTACAACACCGAAGCAGTAGGATGCCGCCGCGACGGCTCAAAATTTCCTCAAGAATTCTCGCTGACAATGCTGCCCGACGGGGAAATCATTTGCATTGTTCGCGATATTTCTGCAAGAAAACAAGCCGAACTAGAGCTGCAAGATAGTCAGCGGTTCGCCGCAACAATTGCTGATGCCAGTCCTAATATTTTGTATGTTTACGACTTGATAGAACACAAAGTTATTTATGCTAATGATTCTATAGTTCACATTCTCGGCTATACAGTAGAAGAGATTCAGGCAATGGGGGTGAAGATGGTTTCAACTTTAATGCACCCCGAAGATTTAATAAAAATGCCCTATTATTTACAGCAAGTAGAAACTGGTGGCAAAGGCGATATCTTTGAAATTGAATACAGAGTGCAGCATAAGAATGGTTCTTGGCGCTGGATTGTCAGCCGAGATACTGTATTTATGAAAACAGCATCAGGTCAATTAAAACAAGTTCTCGGTGCGGCAACTGACATTACTGAAAGCAAGCAAACAGAAGATGAAATTAAGTTGTTGCTAACAGCAACTCAAGCAATTAGTCAGTCGGCAGATTTCGATCGCGCGATCGCATATATTTTGCGGTTACTGTGCAATGCGATCGGCTGGAATTTTGCCGAAGCTTGGATACCCGCGGAGGACGGTACTGTTTTGGAATACAGCCAAAGTTGGTACGCTAGCGACCAGAATTTAGAGGCCTTCGGACGCGAAAGCAATAAGTTTGTATTTGCACGGGGAGTCGGAGTGCCTGGGCGAATTTGGCTGACTAAACAAATCGAGTGGAGAGAAGATATATCGAATTGCGTAAATCCCGTTTTCTCGCGATCGCAAATCGCAGCAAAAAGTGGATTGAAAGCTTGTTTCGGAATACCAATTCGCGCTGAGGGAGAAGTGCTGGCAGTTTTAGTATTTTACCAGCGCCGCCCATCGACTCTAGAGAGCCGTATAGTAGAGTTAGTACAGGCAGTCGCGACTCAGTTGGGTTCTCATATTCAGCGCAAACAAGCAGAAGAAAAATTGCGAAAAAGCGAAGAACGTTGGCAGTTAGTTCTTAAGGGGAATCAAGACGGAATTTGGGACTTGAACCTCAAAACAAATGAAGTTTTTCGCTCGGCTCGCTGGAAAGAAATCATCGGTTACGCAGACAGTGAAATTGACGCTCTTCAAAGCGAATGGACTGAGCAAATTCACCCCGAAGATGCCTCGCGAGTCCAAGCTGCTATCCAAGATTACCTCGATCGCCAAACCCCGAATTATGCCATTGAATACCGTCTGCTTTGCAAAGACGGCAGCTACAAGTGGGTGCTGGCGCGGGCTCAAGCAGTGTGGGACGCCGGAAATCCCCTGCGGATGGTTGGTTCAATGACCGATATCAGCGATCGCAAACAAGCAGAATTAGCCCTATTGCGTGTCACTCAAGCCGTCGAAAGTACCAGCGATGCGATCGTGATTACCGACTTGAAAGGACGCTCTATTTACCACAACCAAGCCTTCATTCAGCGGTACGGCTACACAGTTGAAGAACTCAACCTTACCAATGCGGCCGAGGCGATGTACGTCCAACCTCAAATTTACAAACAGATCTATAAAACCATTCGCAGCGGCTTGTCATGGAGCGACGAAATTGAACTGAAAACTCTGAACGGTGAAGCAGTAACAACTCTGGTTCGAGCCGATAAGATTAAAGATAAGAATGGCAAACTTGTCGGTTCAGTTGGAGTAATTACTAATATCAGCGAACGCAAAAAAGCCGAAGCAACTTTGCGCCATAAATTAAAACGGGAGCGACTGGCAGTAGCCATGCTCGAACGCATTCGCTCTTCTTTAAATTTAGCAGAAATTTTGACCTCAACTGTCGAAGAAGTGCGGCAGTTTTTGCAAGTAGACCGCACTGTTATTTACCAATTTAATCCTAATTGGAGCGGGTTTATAGCTGTCGAGTCAGTAGACGAAAATTGCATGGCAATTGCGGGAATGGAAATTTACGACCCCTGTTTTGGCGAAGCCTACGTTTCCCTGTACAGAGACGGCAGAATTCGAGCTACAGATGATGTTTACAATGCTGGCCTCGCCGAATGCTACTTGAATTTGTTAACTCAGCTTCAGGTAAGAGCTAGTCTGGTAGTACCGATTTTGCAAGGCGAAAACCTGTGGGGATTGTTAATTGCCCACCACTGCACGGGCCCCCGGAACTGGCAGCAATTTGAGGTCGAGTGTCTGCAACAATTGGGCGTGCAGTTGGCGATCGCGATCCAACAATCTACTTTGTTTCAACAAGCACAAACTGAAATTGCCGATCGCAAACAAGCAGAAGCCGCCCTGCAATTAGCTAAAGAA
>DMYK01000604.1:14368-15906 GCA_003483675.1 Microcoleaceae cyanobacterium UBA11344 | reverse complement strand
CACGAATTGCGGACACCTTTGAACGGCATTTTAGGATACATTCAACTGCTAAAACCCGATCGCAATTTAACTGCGGAGCAGCAGGAGAGCCTGATTAACGTTCAACAGTGTGGCGAACACCTGCTGATGCTAATTAATGACGTTTTAGATCTCGCGAAAATAGAAGCTAGTAAAATGGAACTCTCCCCGACTGATGTGAATTTTCCTAACTTGATCAAAACTATTGCTGACTTGTTTCAGATGCGAGCGGATCAAACAGGAATTGCCTTTAATTTCGAGCAGCTATCCCCGCTGCCAAGCTGCGTTTTAGCTGATGAAAAAAGGCTGCGACAAGTTTTGATTAATTTGCTTAGCAATGCGGTGAAGTTTACTCAGCTCGGTGGAGTGAAATTCAAAGTTGGTTATGTGGAGAATGCCACGGAAAATTTAACTAAAATAAACGCAATTAATTCTAATATAAGAGCGGATGTTAGCGCTCAGAAAGTCAACTCGACGGGGAATATAGAACCGGAGAAAGAGTCGAAACCACCGCGAAAAACCAGAAAAGTGCGATCGATCTTCACAGCAGTAAATTCGTCCGAATTGACTGCCGCTAAAATTCGCTTTCAAATCGAAGATACGGGTATTGGCATCCAACAGAACAAATTAGAAGAAATATTTTTGCCATTTCATCAAGTGGGCGATCGTCACAATTTTGTTGAAGGCACCGGATTGGGACTTTCCATCAGCCAAAAAATAGTCACCATGATGGGCAGCCAAATTCACGTCCAAAGTACCTTGGGCAAAGGCAGCATTTTTTGGTTGGATCTAGACTTGCCCGCAGTCGCCCAGTGTTCTGAAATCCCCTCAGCGCCAGAAAAAAGCCGAATTGTCGGTTTTGTCGGGCACCGGCGCAAACTGCTATTAGTAGACGATCACGAAGTAAATCGCGCCATGCTGCATAAAATGCTTTCTCGTTTGGGCTTTGAAATAGCACAAGCCACAGACGGCGAAGACTGCTTGCACAAAGCACTGGAATTTCAACCGGATCTAATTTTAATGGACTTGCTGATGCCCGTAATGGACGGCTGGGAAGCTACCAGGCGGCTGCGACAGTTGCCGGAATTAAAAGATGCGGTTATCCTTGCTCTATCCGCTAGCGTTTACGAGACTACCAGACAAGAGAGTCTACTTGCAGGCTGCGATCACTTTCTCACCAAACCTATTGAAACTAACGAGCTTTTAGAATTGTTGCGCGTACATTTGGCACTAGAATGGATTTACGAAGACGGATCGTCCGGCAAAAAACGGAAAGCTCAAACCCCAAAAACAGCATCAGACTTGGCTGCTGCTGACGGGGCGATCGAGTCTCCAGCCTCGGAGTCAGTCTTGGCGCTATTAAGATCGGCTGCGATCGGCGATATTGAAGCTATTCTGGAGGAAATTACTAAACTTGAAAATTCTGACCCCAAATTAGTGCCTTTCGTTCACCACCTGCGCCAACTTGCTAAAGGATTTCAGCTTAAGCAAATTCGAGATTTTCTGAAGCAACATTTGTC
>DMYK01000604.1:13879-14190 GCA_003483675.1 Microcoleaceae cyanobacterium UBA11344 | reverse complement strand
TTGAGGAATTATGGGTTTAAAGTATTAGTGGCTCTCGACGGTGAAAGTGCGATCGAGCAAACTGAATATATCCACCCAGACCTGATTCTTTTGGACATCATGATGCCGGGAATTGACGGGTTTGAAACTTGCCGTCGCTTGAAAGCAGACCCGCCAACCAGAGATATTCCCATCATATTTATGAGCGCCCTTTCCGATACAATTGATAAAGTAAAAGGCTTTCAGGCTGGAGCAGTTGACTACATTACCAAACCGTTTCAGCACGAAGAAGTCTTGAGCCGAATTGAAACTCACTTGACTATCCGCAGCTT
>DMYK01000604.1:10203-13841 GCA_003483675.1 Microcoleaceae cyanobacterium UBA11344 | reverse complement strand
TCGAACAAAAAACTAAGCAACTCATCGACCAGGAAAAAACAGCCATCATCGGTCGCTTGACCCAAGGAATGGTTCACAACCTAAAAAGTCCGCTGCAAGTGATCCAGACTAGCGTCGATTTGATTGAAACAAAAGCGACGAAAAATCAGGAAGACTCATTTTCTAATTATACCAAGTATATTATTCAATCTGTCACAAAAATCAATCAGATCATGGATACTCTGATGATTAAAAGCAGAAAAGAGCAAAACCAAGATTTGCAGCTTGTTAATATTAACGATTTAGTGCAGCGAGAACTTCAGCTATTGGAAGGAAATTTGTATTTTAAAAATAAGATTAGAAAAAAATATTTTTTTGACGAGCAAATTGATAGCATTCCCTTACTGTATTCTTATATTTCTCAAGTATTTTACAATTTAATTAACAATGCGATGGATTCTATGTGGGAAAAAAAAACCAGGGAACTGACTATTGTTACTAGGCAAGATGAATCGAAAATATATATGGATCTTGCCGATACAGGCTGCGGAATAGCACCGGAAGATTTGTCAAAACTTTTTGACCCTTTCTACAGTTCAAAACCACCTAAAGGAGAGGAAAAAAAAGAGGGCGAACCCACTGGAACTGGACTGGGACTTTATACTTGCATTGAACTTTTAAAACCTTTTAACGGCGAGATTACAATTAGCAGCAATCTCGGCCAGGGCAGCGTGTTTACAGTTGTGCTGCCAAAACAGCAGAAAGCTTGATGAAATTAGCTAGAATGGCAATCTGCCAGGACTTATGCAAAGCCTCTATCTGTAGGGAGACGGCACTGCCCATTCGTGTCAACAACCAGGTTAAACTTATTACCAGTCTACTTTCTACAGTCTTCCCGATCCCCCCTAACCCCCCTTAAGAAGGGGGGAACCGGAAACGATCAAAGTCAACCCCTACTCCTCGACTATCAGGGGGATTTAGGGGGATCTAGACTCAGGTAAAAGCGATATTTATCAAGGGTTTTAGTCTTAAGTTGACACCTATGGGCACTGCCCTCTTATTTTTTATTAAAAATTAGCAAAATGATATCAGCAATCATGGAGCTATTCTATCATGTTTATAGTCTATTGTGGCTATACACTTTACTCGCCACGGAAAAGCTCACGCTGCGTTTCATCAAGAGCGTAAACGCGCGGGGCTTTCACGCAAAGCTTTGTAATTGGAAGCAGAGCCTCCGGGTATGTATTCCCAGGCTGAGCCGGGAAGGCTACTTCTTTTACATCATAATTGGGGAAGATTGAGGATTACTAATTGCTTGAAATACTCACCGTGCTGAAGCAGCGGTGATTCTTGACGCTTCATCGGGTCTTGCTACCTTTAGTAGTCTTACAGTCCCTCTGCGCCCATTTAGAGTCGTGGCGATTCCCCATCCCGACTTTTTCTATATTTCTAGCTGCATTTTCATCTCTATCTGCGAGCGTGCCACAACTTAAACAAAGCACTGAGCGAATAGATAAATCAATCTTGCCCCATTTGAACCCACAATCTGAACAGACCTGACTGGTGGGTTCCCATCTACTAATCACCTTGAACTCTCTGCCAAACTTCTCCGACTTAGCCTCGCAAAATGTTCGGAATTCGTACCATCCTTGCTGACTAATTGCCCTTGAAAGCTTGCGATTCTTGACCATGCCCGACACATTTAAATTTTCCAAAACAATCACTTGGTTTTCGTTAACTATTTTGGTTGACAATTTGTGCAGGAAATCTTTACGGGTATCGGCAATTCGATTGTGCAATTTGGCAATTCTAATGCGAGTTACATTTCTTCTTTTGGAATCATGAGGCTGACGGGCTAACTTGCGTTGTAGTTTACGAACTTTTTGGTCTAACTTCTTGTAACTAGGGCTTTCAGCTTTTTCACCATTGCTCATTACTGCAAAGGTTTTAATCCCTAAATCGATTCCGATACCTGGATTCTTGGCTTCAATCTGAATTGGTTGAACTTCGACAACAAAACTCAGGAAATAGCGGTTTGCACAGTCTTTAATTACCGTTACAGAGCTTGGTTCAGATGGTAACTCTCTCGACCATATTGGATTGAGAATTCCAATCTTGGCTAAATAGACACCTCCGTCATCCGACCTTGAGAATCCACGACGGGTAAGTCTTGCGGATTGACTGCTAGTTCTCTTCTTGAACTTAGGATACCCAACTTTACGTCCTTTTCTCTTTCCTTTACAGTAGTCGAAAAAGTTCTTGAAAGCGATCTCTAAGTCGGCTACCGACTGCTGCAAGGGAACACATGACACATTGTCTAGCCAAGCTCTTTCTTCAGTCTTCTTAGCTTGGGTAATGACTATTTTTTGAAGCTCTGCTGATTTAGGCTTTTTTTCAGACTGCTTACAAAGTGCAAGCGCATCATTCCAGACCACCCGAACGCATCCAAATAACTGAGCTAAGCTCTGTTGTTGCTGGTCGGTTGGATAGATTCTGTAGCGATATCTTGCTTTCATTGTGTTTTGCTGTTTGATTGTTTTATTGTACCATGCATTATCAACACAATTAATAGAAAATGAAGAGAATTAAAGCCGTCCTAGAAGGACGGGGCTTCAGACCCAGTTCTTTGGTGACAAATGCGATTTTTGCCTTCAGCTTTGGCTTGATAAAGGGCGCAGTCAGCACTGTGAATTAGGGTGTCGGGAGATTGCTCCAGGGAAGGAATAGCCGTAGCAATGCCGCAACTGAGGGTAATGTAGGGCCCGATCGACGATCGCCCGTGGGAGAGTTTCAGGGTTTCGAGGCGATCGCAAATTGCCAGGGCGATCAGGTTCGCCCCGTCGCCCCTAGTGTTGGGTAGCAGTACGGCAAATTCTTCGCCACCGTAGCGGGCGGGCAAATCTCCAGCCCGATTGACACAGGAGGCGATCGCCCCTGCAACTTGCTGCAAGCAGTCGTCGCCGGCTAAATGCCCGTAGAAGTCGTTGTAAAGTTTAAAACAGTCGATGTCAAACATGATCAAAGACAGGGGCAATTCTGCTCTTGCCAACCTACGCCACTCTGACATCAAAACGCGATCGAACTGGCGACGGTTTGCCATTCCAGTCAGTCCGTCTGTAGTTGCCAGTTGCTGCAATTTTTGGTTAGCTATTGTTAGCTGGCGGTAAAGTTGAGATTGTTCGATCGCGATCGCCACTTGATTAGCCAAATGTTTTAAAAATTCTATTTCCCACTGCTGCCATTGCCTAACACTGCTGCAATTATATGCTGTCAGTATTCCCCACAAATAATTCCGATTTGACGCGCCGGAGTCAGGCGCACTTTTCCACTGCCTCTGATGCAGACTCTCCCCCAGCAGCGCCAGCGAATTTTCGGCAGAGTATTCATTTTTTTCGGCTTCCCAAACAGTGTCGTCTAGTGATTTTATTGCCGTTTCCCAGTCTCTTGATTTCCAGATTGGAACGCTTAAAACTGCTGTAATTTCACTTGCCAGCAACTCTTTGGAATTGCCAGCCCAGTGAGCCGCCCTGACATCTGCTATTGCTTGTACCGAATTGGAATCGGCAATAAACAGGCACGACTCCGCCAAAGCAGCACCAATATTTTGGTTGTCAATATAGCCGGATCGCAAACCGTCATCTGCGACGATCGCGCTTTTT
>DMYK01000604.1:5004-10167 GCA_003483675.1 Microcoleaceae cyanobacterium UBA11344 | reverse complement strand
GTTTTGAGAAATTGGCGCACTTCTGCGACGGTATTTTGGAGAATACTTACCGTGTCTATTGACGATCGAATGTTTTCGATTATTTTGCCCAAAAGTCGCTCTCTTTGGGCTTGTTGGCGCAGTTGTTCTTCTATCTGTTGACGTTCGATCGCGTAGTGGATTGCCCGCACCAGCAGAGTTCTCTGAAATCTTCCCTTTACCAAACAATCTTGAGCACCCGATCGCAATACCGACAGCGCCGTATTTTGATCGTTAATATCTGTCAGCACCACAATCGGCACTGTGGGCGATCGTGCTTTCAGAATCGCGATCGCGTCACTTCCCCCCAAGTCGTCTTGCACTGACAAGTCTAAAATGATCGCGTCAAACTCTACTGCTTCCAGACACTTTACCGCTGCTGAGAGAGAGTGAACAGTTTCAAAACAAAACAGAACCTCACTGAATGACCCTAAAAGGTCTTGGAGCAGCGCTGCATCTGAGGGATCGTCCTCAACCAACAGAATTTTCAGAGATTGCTTACTGGTTAACACAATTATAGCGATCGGAGCGGGTTGACGGAAACTTTTTAGATTGACAGACGGGAATCCCCACACCAATGGTGACAGCTTGTGGTTGGTGCGGGATGGACCAGAAGGGTCAACGTAGCTACGGAGTTGACCAAATTTGTGTATACTAAGAAATAGTAACAGGAATCGGCAAGCAAATGAGGACTGCATACCAGTACAAACTACGTCCAACAAAGTTACAAGCCACTGAGATTGACAGATGGCTGTCGATGCTTTGCGCTCAATATAACTATTTGTTGGCGGATAGATTTAACTGGTACGAGCAAAACCGTTCTCCGATTAACACCTGTCCCCTGGTTTGTCACCTACCTGAATTACGAGATAACCCAGATTACTACAGTCAGAAAAAGACGCTACCTCAACTCAAAAAATCCCATCCTTGGTATGCCGAGATTTACTCTCAAGTCCTCCAAGATGTAGNNAACGAGTTAAAGTAACTTTTGATAGATTTCTAAAAGGTGATAGCAATGGAAAGCGTAGCGGTAGACCGAGATTTAAACCCCGTAGTCGTTACCGAACTTTCACCTATCCCCAGATCAAAGAGGATGTTTGCAAGACAAATTAATATATTTGCCAATGTTCGGAAAAGTTAAGGTAATCTTGCATCGCCCTCTGCCTGATGGGTTTAAGATTAAAACAGCCTCCGTCACTAAAACAACTGACGGCTACTACATTACATTTTCACTGGAAGACAAGACAGTTCCCGAAATTAAACCAGATATTAACCCAGATAAAATCACTGGAATTGATGTAGGTTTAAAGGAATTTTTAACAACTTCATCAGGCGAAACGGTTGCCATTCCTCAACATTACCGTAAAGCACAAAAACACGGTAATCCAGAAGCGAGTTTCACGACGAAACAAAGGAAGCAACCGCAGGCAAAAAGCAGTTAAACAACTGGGAAAGCAACACAAGAAAGTTGCAGATAAGCGCAAGGACTTTCACTTCAAGACGGCTAATTACCTACTCTCAAAATACGACGTAATCGCAATTGAAGACTTGAACGTCAAAGGGCTTGCTCGTACAAGATTGGCTAAATCTGTGCTGGATGCTGGGTGGTCAAGCTTTCTGTCGATCCTAACAAATAAAGCCGCAAATGCTGGGAAAGTTGGTAGTCGTAGTAAGGGCCTATAACACTTCACAAGATTGCTCCAATTGTGGCGAGAAAGTACCTAAAAAGCTGCATGAGAGATGGCATGACTGCCCACATTGTGGGTGCTGTCTTGACCGTGATCACAATGCAGCTATTAACATTAAAAACAGAGCGGTAGGGCTAACGTTCTTAAAGCGCAACGCCTCCTAAGCGATAGCCGGATTGGTTGCGAAGCCTACACCAATGGTGACAGCTTGTGGTTGGTGTAGGAGATGTCACCTTACAAATCTTCGGGTGGGAGCGAAACGATTTCAAACCAATACTGACACAAAGTCTTCATTACTTCAACCAATCCTTCAAAAGTGACTGGTTTGGATATAAAAGAATTGGCACCCAAGCGGTAGCAAAGCAAGATATCTCCACTGCTGTGCGACGTTGTCATGATCACGATCGGGATTTGTTGCAAGTCGGGGTCAGATTTAATCAAAGTTAGTGCTTCTCGCCCATCCAGCCTCGGCATATTCAGATCTAAAAGTATCAAGTCTGGGCGATACCAATTGCTGACACCCGCATATCCTCCGCGACAGTACAAATAGTCTAGCACCTGTTCCCCATTCTCAACACATTCGATCCTAATTGTTAATCTCACTTCTCGCAGTGCTTCCAGCACCAGAAAGCGCGCGTCTTCGTCGTCATTCGCCATTAAAATAGTGAATTTTTGATTTTTAAAACTCACGGCTTTGCCTCACTACCAAAGGCTTTTGTGAAGAGACGGGACTTGGGTGAACATTCGATTGCCTGCAAATATAATAGGCCATAATTTTGCAAATCTGGATCAACATACTGAGTTGGGAACGCACCAATTTATGTATTTGCCTTGCTCGTAAACCTTAGCAGCTAATGGTTTCATTACTTCTGTTGCTCCCAAAACTAGCCAGCAGCAAACACATCACAAATACTTGCCGACGAACTACTCTGTAAACTAGACTAGGCACAACTGAGACCCCCTCGATACGGTTAAAACAACCTGACAAGTCTGGCACATACCCCCTGGTCGCTGTTTAATCAGAATAGAGTTAATAGACTTATCATAATGGATGTTTTTTTCTAGGTCGTACACTGAATATGCTACATTTTTTTTGCCGTTTTGTAAAGAGATTATCAAGTTATTTAAAGCTTAAGTGGAAGGTCATCGGAAGGCCGAGGGCAATTCCCAATGACCAATGACCAATGACTACTGATATTTTAATTTCGCTAGGCTCCATTTATTCTAAAATCAATTTAGTTAAATGCACTATCCTGTCGAGTCGGTAATCGGCGAGCAAACCCTTTAAACCATCAGCTAAAGTTGGATGACTTTCACAGATGCGATCGACAATTTGAATCGCCAACTATTCATTAACATCATTAGCAGCTTCCTCAAGTTCCTTTACCCAATTATGAGGCATCTCGGTCAGCAACGGCAAGAAAAATGAATCAGGTTTTTCGCTAATAAAATAACGCCGACTAGCAGTCGATTTAAATGCAGGGAAGTCTTGATAAAAATAACGCACTCCCAAGTAGCAAGCCATCTTTTCAAATAGGATCTCTTCTTGAAAAGGTTTCCACACAAAATCGTCGCAACCTGCTGCGATTATTTCGCCTTTCCTTTCCTCAAAAGTGCTGGCAGTCAGAGCGATAATTACCGTTCGCGGCTGAGTTGGTTTCTCTGCCTCTCTAATTTTTCTGACTGCTTCAAAACCGTCCATCACTGGCATTCGCGTATCCAGCCAAATTAGATGAGGCTGCCAACTTGACCAGAGTTCAACCGCTTGGCGGCCGTTTTCGGCTTCTCGGACTTCAAAGCCAATTGGTTGCAGCATTTTAACTAGCAACAGCCGGTTTTCTTGATTGTCGTCAACTACTAAAATCCGATAAACTGGTTGATCCGGTTCTAGTCCGATCGCCCGCTGCAATCTTGTTACCGTTACTTCCGACGCATCTGCGGGAGATATTTTGAGCTTAAATTTAAAAGTTGTTCCCTCACCTAAAATACTGCTGACCTCAATATTTCCGCCCATTATTTCCACGTATTTTCGAGTAATTTTTAAACCCAAACCACTCCCGATCGCCGTTATTTTGCCCGCTTCTGTTTGCACAAAAGCATTAAATAAAGTGCCTATTTCTGCTGCTATGCCAACTTCATTTTCTTCAAATTCAAAGGCAATTAAATATTTATCCGCAGAGTTTTAGTGATCAATAATTTCTGTTTCTCCTGGCTGCTGATCATTTTCCATGCTCGCACGCAGTGCAATTCTGCCGCCTTCCCCAGTAAATTAAATTGCGTTGGTTGGTGGAGTCGAACCCCCAGCAGGTTAATTAAGCAGACACGCAGCTTTTTTTCGTCGGTTTTGATAGATTGGGGAACCTGCGATCGCACCGAAAATCTCAGTTGCAATTTTTGGGTTTCAACTTGGATTTGAAACATCTCTTCGAGAGGGTCGAGGAGTTGATAGAGGTCTATATCGCTCTGTTAACGGATTGCTCAATGCAGACATTAATGGTGCTGCAAATATCATCAGAAAATCTCAAGTAGCCACAGACTCAATAATCTCGCTGTGTGGGTAGGGGGTTGCTGACTAACCCTTTAAGAATCCAACTTTTTGTGGATTCATCCCAAAAAGTTTGTCCTCAAGAATCCCCGTGTAAGCGTAACCCGGGAGTGTCAAATTTGCCCATGCTCCTCAATAATCACCCCGCCCAGAAATGTTTATACACAGAGGCCGGGTGATTATTGAGAATTAAGAATTATTTGGTTTTGAGTTAACAGGTGCTACTTATCTCTCTTTGCTTCCAGCAGGCGCTACTCACCCAATCGGGTTATTTTAGCGCTGCGCTCTGCCAACATCAGTAGCAAATAAATAGTCATTACATAGCCCGCGGCCAGAATGGGAATAATTAGGGGAATATCACGGTAAATCATAATTAGAACCAAAAGTCAAGGATGAGGAGGAGCATGAGGACAAAGTTCAAGACCTATTACATTAAGTCAGCACGCAAGACTAAGCCTTAGTTCTGAAGGGTGCTTTTCCAGATCAAGCTCTCGGGAACATTTAAATGTTCCCTGTCAATCATCATTTACTGCTTGACAGATACTCAAACATACTAAAATCATCCACTTTAGCTGCTTTGAGCTACTGTGCACATAAGATGCGCTACTTTTAACTCCTGAAAATTTTCAGCTCCTCAGAACTAAAAATCTCTCTCAGAAATTTGGGCTGCGATCGGACTAACAAGGCTGGCTCTACGAAGATCCTACAGGTATCTAAAAGCTACCTGCCAGTCTAGCTGTACTTGTCTAGCCGTACTTAATGTATGGAATTGTTTAAATCCTTAATGCTTATTGTAGCACAGGGTTTCTGGGATTTAGAGATTTTTGAGCAGTGTCCTTAACAATTCGTTACAATAGGGAAACTCCTGTGGCAGCGGGCCGATCGCCGGAGGCAGTCGGGTGACTCCGGCCG
>DMYK01000604.1:0-4997 GCA_003483675.1 Microcoleaceae cyanobacterium UBA11344 | reverse complement strand
AGATTTTTCTTCCCTATTGCAGAGAATTACCTTAAAATAAAGATATGATATGTAAAATTTTGTTACTTTACGGCTTGAGTCGGCGTATCCATGATCTCTAGCACTCTCCTATTTTCCTCGGTTGAAGAAGACCTGCAACTGTTGACAGAAAACTTGAAACAGTTAGTGGGTGCCCGTCATCCCATTTTGTACGCGGCTGCGGAATACTTATTCGGCACAAAGGGAAAACGGGTGAGACCCGCAATAGTCCTGCTGATGGCCAAGGCGACGATGCCCGGTCAGGAAATCACGGAAAAACACCGCCGCCTCGCAGAAATCACGGAAATGATCCACACTGCAAGTCTAGTCCACGACGACGTGGTGGACGAGTCGGATCTGAGGCGGGGAGTGCCGACGGTTCACAGTCGGTTTAACAATCGAGTCGCAGTATTGGCTGGAGATTTTCTGTTTGCTCAATCCTCCTGGCATTTGGCAAATCTGGACAACCTGGCAGTAGTCAAACTGCTTTCAGAAGTGATTATGGATTTAGCTGAGGGGGAAATTCAACAGGGACTAAATGGATTTGACACCAGTTTGTCGATCGAAGCGTACCTAGAAAAAAGTTATTACAAAACAGCCTCTTTAATTGCCAACAGTTCCAAAGCAGCTGGCTGTTTGAGCGAGGTTTCAGCGGAAATAGCAGAGGATTTGTACAACTACGGTCGCCACATTGGTTTGGCATTCCAAATAGTAGATGATATATTAGATTTCACCGCTTCAACGGAAACTTTGGGGAAACCCGCCGGTTCGGATCTGATCAGCGGTAATCTGACAGCGCCAGCACTATTTGCCCTAGAAGAAAAACCTTACTTGGAAGTTCTCATAGAACGGGAGTTTGCCCAGGAAGGAGATCTAGAGCAGGCCCTGGCACTGGTGGAAGATTCTAAAGGCATAGAGCGATCGCAAGCACTAGCCACACAGCACGCACAGCAAGCCGTCGAATACTTAGCTGCGCTACCCCATTCAGAATCCCGCCAAGCTTTGATTGATTTGGCAGATTACGTTTTGAGCAGACTTTATTAGAAGTCATTAGTCATTAGTCATTAGTCATTAGTCAGTGGTGATTGGTTATTTGTTATTTGTTACTCGCTTGGGGCTGCTAATAACCAATGCCCAATGCCCAATGCCCAATGCCCAATGCCCAATGCCCAATGCCCAATTCTCAATTCCCAATTCTCAATTCCCAATTCCCAATTCCCAATGCCCAATGCCCAATACCCAATGCCCAATGCCCAATTCCCAATTCCCAATTCCCAATTCCTAGCAACTCAGTATCATGCGATATCCGGCGGGAGATTGTTAGAACTAGATTGAGGAGTCGATCGATACTGTTGCAAGTAAACATTAATTAAGTTCTGCACTTGCTCGCGACGGACTTCAGTGCCGACTTCCAGATTGCCGGGAGTTTCAAAAAAGACAATACTGTCAAGACCCTCTAGAGCCAGCATCTGAAATAAAATGTGAGTAACAGGCATCGATACCGGCCTCTTCGCGCGATCGCCCGCAGCCGTCGCAGCCAGGGAGGCATCCTGAAAACTAGTCCAAGCGTAAATCACCCTTTTCTCTCGCCCCGGTTGCTTGAGATTGCTCAAAACCGTGATCGCCCAACTTTGCTCGAAAGTTTGCAGAATCGAGTATTCGAGATGTTTGAGCTGTTGCGCGAGCAACAGCAGAGCCGGGGCGATCGCCTTTAAAATCTGTGGCGTCGAACCATCGGGGGGAGCTTTGTCGATCAGTGATTGAATCTGTTGGTCTAAATCCATCAGTCAGTTACTTTGAGATTTTAAGATGGAGAATCTGATCCTAGGCGGTACGCCTCAAACTCTAGGAACACTTTAATCAAAATATAGTCTAGTTTTGATAAGTGAGCAACGGCTAAAAAAACAAAATACCCAGCTCCCCAACTTCTTAAACAAGTCGGGGAGCTAACAGAAGAGCATTTTACGTTTAAGCAGAACGACCTACTTATCTGGCACCGCCCGCTATGAAATGTAAAATCCTCTATCAAAAGTCGCATCGGTGTGCTAGGTTCAATGTGATCTGTAAACAATCATGCGGGAAATCTGCCAGAGCGTGGAAACCATCTTTCAACTGCTGTTAGACGAACTCAAAAAGTCCACTAGCGCGTCTGAGCAGAACTGCCGAGATGTTGCAGGACGACTCGCAGCAGAAGTCAACAGAATATGCACAGAAAGCCAGCGGATTCAAGCCTCTGGAGACATAGAAGGTTCGGCCGTGAGCCTTGCCCAGCATCGCTTGCAACAATGCCTCGACTATTACAGTTTAGGCTCCGGGCCGGGGCGAGTAGAATTGCACAGTACCCTCAGCGCGATCGTGTACCGCTACATGACTCCTCCCCATGTGCAATCTAGCTACCAAGCGCGAGTAGAACTGATCAAAGATTTTTTACAAGGATTTTATCTCGAAGCTTTAAAGGCATTCCGGCGCGAAATGCAAATGCCAGTTACCTACAGCCCTCGCACTCGCTTAGAACTAGCAGAGTACATGGCATTTGTAGAGCGCTTTGGCAAACGGCGGATTCCTTTGTCGCGGAACCGCAGCCAACAACTAATTATTTTACGGGCCCAAACCTTTTCGCAGCAGCAGCCCAAAGAAACCTCCGTAGACATGGAACAAGCCGCAGACGGGGGGGCTACAGATTCCGATCAAACCTGGAACGACAGCTCAGTATACTCCGTGCGAGAGGCGATGGCCGGGCAGGGTTCGGCTGCAATTCGTCCCCAAAGCGACGAGTCAGAGTCCCTGCGGGACAACGTGATCGAGGAATTAGTGGCTTACTTGAAAGAGCGCAACCAACAAAAATGCGCCGATTATTTTGTGTTGCGGTTGCAAGACTTGCCAACTAATGAAATAGAGTCGATTCTGGGCATCACTCCCCGCGAAAGAGACTATTTACAGCAGCGCTTCAAATATCATTTGCTCAGGTTTGCGATGTCGCACCGCTGGGAACTGGTTCACCAGTGGCTGGAAGCAGACTTAGATCGAAATTTGGGTTTGCTACCTTCTGAGTGGCAAGCTTTTGGCGAGCAAATTGGCCCAGAGGGACAGCGTTTGTTAAAGTTGAAGCAACAGGGTCTGTCAGATTCAGCGATCGCACAAACCCTCAGCAGCACGGTAGCCCAGGTACAGAAACGGTGGTTTAACTTACTCCAACTAGCCTGGGAATTGCGTAATCGTTCAGATTCCGGAGAAGGGGCATCTAGTGATGAATAACGAAACGAACAGGGATGCAGAGGCTTTCGAGCGTCATTTTTTGAACTGGATATTGCGGACGCCTGAGAATGCCTTAAGCCGAAATGAGGAAAACCTCACCCAGCCGCCTCCCTCAGCAGAGTGGGGCGATACAGAAGATTATGCTGGGGTGGAATACTGGGAATGGGACGAACCAGACCCGATCGATACAGAAGTGGGGCCGCACAGCAATGCAGTCGCACAACCGATGACATTTGGAGAAATACCGACCGTGCAAGATCGTTTTCAGACTTTATTAAAACAGAGGCTTAAAGCCGAAATTGAATCAAACCCGCCACTGTTTCCTTGGGAAACACAAATTCAAAGCTACGACCACGATTACCCAGACGATGCAGCCCCCCGATGGGTTCCCCCCCTGCACATCTGGACTCCCCAACTGCAAAATCTCAGATGGGGACGCCTGCCAATTCCGATCGCCCAAGGAGTTTTTGCTCAACTGCTAGAACCTTGTCAGGAACTGGTAATGTCGTCGCTGCGGGAAGGCTCGAAGTTAGTTCGGGCTGTAGATAGCTTGTTTCCGGGCCAGTCTCAGGAACTCAACGAATTAGCTGGTTTAGTGCTTAGAGGTGCTTTGCGGGGACTTTTAGATTTAGAGGATTTTCCGAATTACGAAGCGGCGACAACCGACCAACAAATGGTGCTGTCGCTGATGGCCGCGCGGGAAATTATTGATTCTCTAACTTTGAATTGTCCGATAAATCAGCCGCCGGTTTCGCGGGAGTGGTTGACTGGATTGGGTTCCCTAACTCTCAAGGCTCAATACCTGTCGAATGGCGACAGAGAACAGCCGATTCCATCTTTAAGAGTAGAGTGCCAATTTCCGGGGGGAGGAAGTTTGGAACTCAAGGGAGGGGATGCCGAAGCAACTGCACAGCGACCGAATTCAGGTCATTTAAGTGTGGAGTTGTTTGACCCGCAACCTCACAAGACTTATGCGCTAGAAGTTCGGTTCCAAAACTTCGATACCAGACCTTTGATGTTTGCTATTCGTCCTACAATTGCAGGCTAAAATAGGAACAAAAAAGCCAGAATAAATTAAGTAACTGCGTTTTTTAATTGTGTTGTTACCTCACACAAATATCAACACAATGCCCAGACTAAAGTCGTCGAGAGCAACAAACTTTAGAGATTAGTTAAAAGCCTCAGATTTATCTGTGGATTCAATCTAAAATCTAAAATCTAAAATCTAAAATTGTTGGATGGGTGCAAATGACAACTGATAACCTGCGAAATATACCTGTTTTTGGTAAGCTGTGGGAGCAGATTGAGGCAATGCCTCCGCCGGTGATCGAGGATTCTTTACTGCTGCGAATCCTAGTTCAGTTGTTGGTAATAGTGGGAATTGTGGCTACGGATGTTGCTGTTGAAGAGAACCTGAATCTTTGGGCAGTGCCTGTTAGTATTGTGGGGGCAACTTGGAGTTGGTACCGCCGGCGCGATCGCAATGTAGCTGCTCAATTCTGCATAGCTATTGGAATGCTGGTGGCGCTGTTCGCTTTTTTTAACCGCTTGGTGGGAGAATTGAACGATACGCGGTTAGTTTTGGCGCAACTGTTAATTCAACTTCAAGTGCTACACAGTTTCGATTTGCCACGCCGCAAAGATTTGGGCTACTCGATGGTAATCGGGCTAATTTTGTTGGGGGTAGCGGCGACTCTCAGTCAAACCTTGACTTTTGGGCCGCT
>DMYK01000265.1:6264-7066 GCA_003483675.1 Microcoleaceae cyanobacterium UBA11344 | reverse complement strand
CAGCTAACAGTCAACAGCTAACAACATTAAACCATGACTAACAAAGTTCAAAAACCTGAATCTGAGTGGAAAGAGCAGCTCACACCGGAACAGTTCCACGTCACCAGAAAAAAGGGAACGGAAAGAGCTTTTAGCGGTGAGTATCACGACAACAAAAAGCCAGGGATTTACAAGTGCGTTTGCTGTGGCACGGAGCTATTTCAATCAGAAACTAAGTACGATTCGGGTACTGGTTGGCCGAGTTTTTATGCTCCGATTCAAGCAGAAAATGTCAAGTGCGAGGCAGATAACAGCTTGTTCTCGCGCCGTACAGAGGTACTGTGCGCTGTCTGCGATGCTCATCTCGGTCACGTATTCAATGACGGGCCCCAACCAACCGGTCAGCGTTACTGCATGAATTCTGCTGCCCTTGATTTTGTTCCCCAGGATTGAGCATTCTATCCGTTCTGGGCAATTCATGTTCAATATGTTATCAAAGAGGTCCCCGTGCTGCTATCTTATTGTGGAGACAAAAAGAGTAAAACAATAGTGGCGGCATGGGGATGGTTTATCAGCGGGTTTTGCTGAAGCTCAGCGGTGAAGCGCTGATGGGCGGATTGGGCTACGGCATCGATCCGGTAGTCGTTCAGTCGATCGCTCAGGAAGTCGCCCAGGTGGTGTCAAAAGGCATCCAAATCGCGATCGTAGTCGGCGGTGGCAACATTTTTCGCGGGGTGAAGGCTGCATCGGCAGGTATGGATCGGGCAACGGCAGACTATGTGGGCATGATTGCTACAGTTATGAATGCTATAACTTTGCAGGA
>DMYK01000265.1:0-6188 GCA_003483675.1 Microcoleaceae cyanobacterium UBA11344 | reverse complement strand
AAAAAACGGGTGGTTATTTTTGGTGCTGGCTCTGGTAATCCCTTTTTTACTACTGATACTACAGCGGCTCTGCGGGCGGCTGAAATTGATGCAGAGGTGATTTTTAAAGCGACTAAGGTAGATGGGGTCTACGATTCGGACCCCCACATCAACCCCGACGCACGCAGGTATAAAACCCTCACTTACGGACACGTCTTGAATCAAGATTTGCGAGTGATGGATAGTACGGCGATCGCCCTGTGCAAAGAAAATAATATTCCTATTATGGTGTTTGACCTGACGGTTTCGGGAAACATCTACCGAGCCGTAATGGGAGAATCTATTGGAACTCTTGTGGGAGGTTTTTGTGAAGTTAGCTGAAGTTGAAGAGTATATGCAAAAGGCAGTTGAGGCTACTCAACGGTCTTTTAATACTATTAGGACAGGACGGGCCAACGCATCCCTCCTCGATCGGGTAATGGTGGATTACTACGGAGCTTCAACTCCGATTAAATCCCTGGCTAGTATCGGCACACCAGATGCGACTACGCTGGCGATTCAACCATTCGATCGCAAAGCACTCGCCTGGATTGAAAAAGCAATTTCCCTGTCGGATGTGGGACTCGTACCCAACAACGACGGTTCAGTTATTCGCTTGAATATTCCGCCGCTGACAAGCGATAGACGCCAAGAGTTTATCAAAATGGCTGCCAAGTATGCCGAAGAAGGCAAAGTTGCAATTCGCAATAATCGCCGCGATGCCGTAGACGCGATTCGCAAGCAAGAAAAAAGCAGCGATATCTCGAAAGATGAATCGCGGGACTTGCAAGATAAAATTCAAAAGCTGACCGACAAGTATATTGCCAGAATTGAAGAAGTTCTGGCAGCCAAAGAAAAAGACATCGCGAAAGTCTAAGAGTCAGTTGTTAATTGTTATTAGTTATTTGTTATTGGTGAATTGTCAAGTTTTGCGAATAACTAATAACTAATAAATCATCAATAATCACCCCTGACAACAGACAACAGACAACAGACAACAAACAACAGACAAATGACTAAAATGTTTGATTGCATTATTGTCGGTGCAGGCCCAGCAGGCAGCACAGCAGCTTATCACTTAGCCAAGCAGGGACGTTCTGTTTTGGTACTCGAAAAAGCGGCTCTGCCTCGTAATAAACCCTGCGGCGGGGGCGTTTCTCCCGCGATCGCCCAATGGCTAGATTTTGACCTCACACCAGCCATTTCTCTGCAAGCTAATAAAATTAGCTATACCTGGAAAATGGAAGATCCGGTGGAAGTTCAGCTAGATTCGTCAATGTGGATGGTGCAGCGCGATGTATTTGACGACTTTTTAATAAAACAAGCTCAAAAAAATGGTGCGGAACTTCGAGACTCTACTGAGGTTACAGGAATAGAGTTTAACAACTCTGTTTGGGAAGTTAAAACTAACTCTGAACCTGTTTCGGCTCGCTATTTAATTGCTGCTGACGGTGCCGGCGGGCCGATGACGAAGTGGCTGGGATTTAAAGAACCAAAACTTTATTTGAGCGCAAGTTTGGAAACAAACTCGATCAAAGGCGATTCGCTCAAGTTCGATTTTGGCACTATTAAAAAAGGTTTTATCTGGAGCTTTCCCAAAGCTGACGGATACTCTTTGAGCATAGCAGCAATGCGCGGCGATCGACCAAAAGATTTGAAGAATATTTTGGCTGACTACGCGACTAAGTGCGGTGCAGATGTTAGCGTCAGCAACGTGCGCGAACATCCGATGAGTCTCTGGGATGGCGATCGCAAATTGCACTCTCAAAATGCACTCCTAGTAGGAGAAGCCGCCAGTCTGACTGATCCCCTCTCCGGTGAGGGTATTCGACCAGCTATTTTTAGCGGATTTAAGGCGGCTGAGGCGATCGATCGAGCTCTCTCCGGTGCCGACGACGCTCTAGAGCAGTACACTCAAACTATCAGCGAAGAATGGGGAACTGATATGTTTTGGGCCAGTCGCTTGGCTGCGGCATTCTATCAATTTACTGGAGTCTCTTACAAAGCTGTCGTCAAATTGCCTAGAGCTACTCAGTTGATGAGCCAAATTTTGTGTGGCGAAATGCGTTATGCCGATATCGCTAACCGCGCGATTAAAAAGCTGATGCCATTTTAACAAAAAGGAAGAAGGAAGAAGGAAGAAGGAAGAAGGAAGAAGGAAGAAGGAAGAAGGAAGAAGTCAGTGGTTATTGGTTATTTGCTATTTGTTATTTGTTACTTGCTTGGGGCTGCCAATTCCCCATTACCAATTCCCCATTCCCCATTCCCCAGGCTCAATTCCCCAGGCCCAATTCCCCAGGCCCAAATCTCAAATCTCAAATCTCAAATCTCAAATCGAATGACAATTTATTTTTATAAAGTAGAAGATCCTTACGGCTGTTTTTCTAATTTTTCACAGCACGGTATTTGCATAAACGGTCAAGACTGGTTGACGGTAGAACACTACTATCAGGCTCAAAAATTTGTGGGGAGTGCAGATGAAAGATTAGTTGCGATGATTCGAGCCGTACCAACTCCTCAAGCAGCAGCCAAGTTGGGCCGAGATCCAAACCACCGCGTTCGCCCAGAGTGGGAAGCAGTTAAACTTCCGATCATGCGCGAAGCAGTTAAAACTAAGTTTCTCACCCATGCGGACATTCAAGCTATTCTCCTCGCCACAGGGAATTTAGAAATTGTGGAGAATTCGCCAACGGATTACTACTGGGGCTGCGGCTGTGACCAAACGGGGCAGAATTATTTGGGTAAAATTCTGATGAGTGTGCGCCGCGAAATTTCTGAAGGCCTTGCTAACTGAGAAAAATTCTCATTTTCAAATTAGTTGCCGAAATATCAAGATATATAAAGATATAATAAGATAAGATAATTATTAATAATTAATGTAAAGAAAATTAAGATTGCGAAAATTTGATCAGATTATTATAATAATCATAATTAGCTTAAAGTCGCTCAGCTTGGTGAAGGCAAAGGCTAAAATTAACGATCGCTGATTTTCCGCAGCCTGTCAGCTCATGTCCGGCGGTCACGCTCGCGTAGCCGAAGTGTTGATTCGTTATTTGTTCAATTCTACTTTAACCCCCGACCAATCTAACATATTCGAGTTTAACCTCAGAAGGTTTCCTCCGGTCAGCTCCAAATATACATCAATTGAAAACTTCTTATTATTACCTTTGCTCAAGAGGAGATTTATGAAACTGACAGAAAATCCCGAAGCATTATCTGAAAAACTAGACAGAGAAGTCTTGGTGCGCCGGATTACAGAACGCATCCGCCAATCTTTAGAATTAGAAGAAATCTTAACCTGTACAGTAGGAGAAGTGCGGGATTTATTGAAAACAGATCGCATCATGATTTACAGGTTTAGTGCCGATGGTAGCGGAGAAGTTGTGGCAGAGTCAATTAATAGCAATCGTCTCCCTTCTTTGAAAGGACTAAACTTTCCAGCAGATGACATTCCCCCTCACGCCCGCGAGATGTATGTCAGCCAGCGCCAGCGGACAATAGTAGATGTTAACTCCGCCACGATCGTCCTGAGTCCCCTCGATGAGGCGGCAACAGGTCAACCTTTAGCAAGTGAAGAGCTCTACCACCGATCGATCGCTCCTTGTCACAGAGCTTATCTGATGGCAATGGGAGTGCAATCTTCCGTAGTCGTGCCAATTTTACACCGCAGGAGCGGGCTAACAAACAGCAAAACAGACATCTGGGATTCGCCGGAGTGGCTGACGAGATCCGATCGAGAAAACAGTAGCCAAACTCACATCGAACTGTGGGGACTTTTAGTATCTCACCACTCCACCTCCCGCAATATTTACCAAGCAGAATTAGAGGTAGTTCAGCTAGTAGCAGATCAGTTGTCGATCGCGATCGCTCACTCCATTCACCTCCAACAAACTCGCTCTCAAGCCGCCCTGGAAGCAACAGTCAGCCGCATCACCACCCTCTTGTACGGGCAGTCCCAAATTCAATTGCAGCAAGCCTTAGAAGCAACAGTCACCGCATTGCAAGGCTGCGGCGGCAGGCTCTACATCAACGCCCCGAACATCGCTGAAAAGTTATCGACTCCGAAAATCGATCGGCAAGTTCAAATTGCCACAAAGAATCAGATGACAACTGCTGTTTACACCGCCGATTCAGCCTTTGAGCTGTTCGCCACCGGCGAGCAACCGATACTTCCAGATTGGGAAAAAGCCAGGGCGATCGAAGCCCATCCTCTGTGGCAGCAATTGCTAACAAAAGGATTGACAAATACCGCAGATATTTCCCAGTTACCCACAGGTTCGCCCTTCCCAGTTTGGGTAGTTACAGACTTATACAAAGAACCCTTATTTAGAGTCTTAGTTCCAGCTTTTAAAGCTACTAAAATTCGGGGATTGCTGGTAATTCCCCTCCAGTACCAACAGCAATTGATCGGCTGTTTGACTATTTTTCGCACTGAAATTGATACCGAAAAAATGTGGGCGGGACGCTTTGACAGCAGCGTTAAACAAATGCTTCCCAGACAATCCTTTGAAGTCTGGCGAGAAATCAAAAAAGATCAGTCGCCCCAGTGGAATTGGGACGAAATCGAGCAAGCTAAAGCTATAGGCAGCCAATTCTGTTCGGCAATTCAACAGTACGTTCTACATCAAGAAGTGCAGGCTCTGAATGCCAACTTGGAGCGTCAAGTTCAAGAACGTACCGCCCAATTGCAAAAATCCTTGGACTTTGCCAAAGTATTGACGCGAGTTAGAGATCAAATTCGTAGCACTTTGGATTTAAAAACAATACTCCAAACTATTGTGCGAGAAGTGAGAGTTTTACTGGATACCGATCGCACAGTAATTTACAAATTTGCTGAGGAAAAACAGGGGGAGGTAGTTGTTGAAGATGTTCGCGGTCAGTGGCAGTCAATTTTGGGTGTAAAATCTCCAGAAGGATGCTTTAGCGAAGGCTCTTTATGTTTTTATAGAGCCGGAAAGGTGCGGGCTATTAATGACATTTATACCTCGGATTTAACGCCCTGTCATAGCGAATTCTTGTCAAGTTTGCAGGTGAGGGGAAGTGTAATTGTGCCGATCGGTCAAGATACCCAATTTTGGGGATTGCTAATTGTCCATGAGTGTTCCGGGCCCAGAGTTTGGCAAACAGCAGAACAGGAATTGCTGCAACATTTGGCCGATGAAGCTGCGATCGCCATTCACCAAGCAGAACTTTATCAAGCAAGTCTGAATGCAGCCGCCTCCGAGCTTTTCAAAGCCGAACAGCTAGCTAAAACCCTCGCCCAACTGCAAAATACCCAAGCCCAACTGATTCAAACCGAAAAAATGTCCAGCCTCGGACAACTGGTGGCTGGCGTGGCCCACGAAATCAATAACCCCGTTAATTTTATCTACGGTAATCTCTCCCACGCCAACGAATACAGCAAAGATTTGCTCTGCTTGGTGGAACTCTACCGCCAGCACACTCCCAACCCCAACCCAGAAATCAGTGAGTGCGAAGAGGCGATCGACTTAGAATTTCTGGCCGAAGATTTGCCGAAAATTTTGGACTCCATGAAAGTGGGAGTTGAGCGCATCCGTCAGTTGGTTATATCTTTACGGAATTTTTCTCGACTCGATCGGGCTGAGAAAGATTGCGTTGACATTCACGAAGGCATCGACAGTACGCTGTTGATTTTGCAGCACCGGATCAAAGCCACAGCCGATCGGAAAGCCATAGAAATCATTAAAGAGTACGGGAATTTGCCACTGGTGAATTGCTATGTGAGCTCACTTAATCAAGTGTTTATGAATCTCGTCGGCAATGCAGTTGATGCCATAGAAATGCCAAAGATAGAACGAGGTACAAGTTTACTAGGACTAAAACCAAGTGTATCAGCCATCAATTTAAGCTCCCAATCCAGCGCTGTCGATTCAGAAAAATTTAATCAAACTAACGAGTGTTTAATTCCCGATTTTCTATCTCCTTGCATTCGGATTCGCACTCAATTAATAGACGAAAAAACCGTAGAAATTTGCATTGCCGACAACGGCCACGGTATCTCCAAAGAGTTAATCTCTTACATATTTAATCCGTTTTTTACTACTAAACCGGTTGGTCGAGGCACAGGATTAGGACTTTCTATCAGTTACCAAATTATAGTAGAGAAGCACAAAGGGATACTGAAATGTGTTTCTCTACCTGGTCAGGGT
>DMYK01000559.1:3819-4258 GCA_003483675.1 Microcoleaceae cyanobacterium UBA11344 | reverse complement strand
TTACCTGAAAAAATTAATTAGTCATTAGTCATTAGTCATTAGTCGTTAGTTATTAGTCATTAGTCATTAGTTATTAATCAGTTGTTATTGGTAACAACTGACTCCTGACTTCTGACTCCGGCTTTCTAGATCAGTGATGAAAGCAACGAAAGAGAGTTATTGGCAATCAACTTTTTGACAAGCCAGCAATTTGGTCAAATAGACATCTCGAACAAATAAAAGATTGCATAGGAGTCTGAACTCAGAGCGAAAGGGATGGTGAAGCATTTGGGCCTAAAATATCCGGTTTTCAACATCAATTGTCGCCCAGTTGTCTAAGTCCTAAAGATCTCTGTAGAGTAGCTTAAACATTCCTCTGGCGAGTGGGGGACTTTTCAGGGTCGATTCATATCAATTCCTGTTGCACCGTCAGGTGATGTTGACTGTTGGCTGTTGGCTG
>DMYK01000559.1:0-3620 GCA_003483675.1 Microcoleaceae cyanobacterium UBA11344 | reverse complement strand
ATGAAGAGAGGATTTGATATCAAGATCAAACCCAGACACTTTTGGGTATCTGGGTTTCTGTAGGGTCCTGTTGACTAATAGAACTGGAGTTTCTATTTGCGGATCAAGTTTAGCAATTCTTTGGGAGATGCCAACAAGTCGATCGCCACAAAGAAAATTTGACCTTGGGGATCAAGCAAGAAACGCCACGCAATGTTCATACCCACATTCGAGCCAAACCAAGGAGTTTCGACTTTACCTGTCACTTTCACTTGGCGGTAGCCATCTTCTGCGGGTTCCGATACACCTTGCTGTGGCATCATTTTGAGTCCGACACACTCTTCCCGCATATAGTTGAGGATGGCTTCGCGACCCACAATCGGCTTTTGGAATGGCGGTTGCAGAGCACCTTCTTCGGCAAATAAAGCGACAGCAGGGGTAAAGTCGAAGGCATTCATGTTGTCAATGTAGCTAAGCACAGTCTGCTCGCTGATACCTTCAATCTGGGTTTTTACCCGCCCTTCAACTGCCGTGGGAGTGCTGCGAGGAGCTGAGTGTTTGCCGTATTCTTGGCTGAAATCTGGATCATAGCCCATGTGAACTACGGTGTTACGCAGTACGGTAATTTGCTGACCGGGATCAAGTTTTTTGAGGGTTTCAAGGACTTTGGTGGCTTCGGGAGACATTTGATAGCCAGCGGGAATCGGAGCGACAAGGCCTTGTTTCATCAATTGTCCCAACTCGTACCAGAAACCGAGTTTGGTGTTGACGCGCAAGGATGTGTAGATGCGGCCGATTGTGGTGTCAGCGTTGCTAGCCAGGTCAAACATGGTTTTGCTTTGAGCTGCCGCCGACATTTGCTTAATTTCAGTAAGTATGCCTTCGACAAGGGCCATGCTGGCTACTCCGGGGGCGGCTGCGGTAATGGAAATGCCCATTTCGGTGTATGCATACCACAGCAAGGCTAGTTGGTCTTCAACACTGAGTTTGTAGAATGCTTCGGTGGTAGCCGGAACAACGCTAGCAATCTCGGTGTTGGAGAAAATAGATTGAGCCGATTGAATACTAACTGCCATGTGTATTTTGTGAGATTCGCGATTTTACTGAGGTACGGTCATTGGCGAACCTGGATCTCCCTTGATTAAAAGTATGTAACATTTTGTTAACAATTGCCCATATAAATTACATATAGCTGAGTTACAAAAATATAATCAATGGTTTGGTAAATTGCGATCGACGTCACGAGACTGTGGGCAAAATTAGTTTATATAGAAAGTTGATCGTGAAAATCGCTTTGCATATCATATAAAATTAAAATTGTCAATACTAACTTAAATATTTGCCCGGAGTCAAATGAAAGCACCACTTAGCAGTATTTTGGTGAAGCAAAAATCCCTAGAATTGGGATTTCACAAGGTTGGGATAGCTAAAGTAGGCTGCGGCACTGACGAGGAAGCACAAAGGTTACAGAGGTGGCTAGACAAGGGTTATCAGGCGGATATGGGATGGATGGCTAACCCGAAACGTCAGGATATTCGTGCTTCTATGTCAGAGGTGAAGTCCTTAATATGTGTCGCCATCAATTACTATACGCCTCACCAACGCCCCGAAAGTGCCGAATATGCCAAAATCTCTCGCTACGGCTGGGGACGGGATTATCATAAAATTCTGCACAAAAAACTGAAGGTTTTGGCGGATTGGGTGCGATCGCAAGGCGAAGGCATTGAAGCGCGGTATTATGCTGATACCGGGCCAATTCAGGATAAGGTGTGGGCGCAGCGGGCGGGGATTGGCTGGATTGCTAAAAATGGTAATGTAATTTCGCGGGAATACGGTTCTTGGGTGTTTTTGGGGGAAGTTTTGACGAATTTGGAGTTGGTGCCAGATTCAGGGCATACTCAACATTGCGGTACTTGTACTCGCTGTATTGATGCCTGTCCGACGGGGGCGATTACTGAGCCTTTTGTCGTGGATGCCGATCGATGTATAGCGTATCATACGATCGAGAATCGAGCCGAAAAATTGCCAGACGAAATCGCATCTAATTTACAAGGTTGGGTAGCAGGTTGCGACATTTGTCAAGATGTTTGTCCTTGGAATCAGCGTTTTGCCAAACCAACTGATGTGGCGGAATTTGAGCCTTATCCTGAAAATATAGCACCGACACTTGCAGAATTGGCAGAAATTTCCGAGGAAGAGTGGAACCGCAGATTTACTGCTTCCGCATTGCGGCGAATTAAATCAGAAATGCTGCGGCGAAATGCGAGGGGAAATCAAATTATATCAATTCCGGTGCAACCGAATGATTGACCCTTCGACTTCGCTCAGGGAAACGCTGTTGACTGTTGGCTGTTGACTGTTGGTTATTTGTTAGTTCCAATCATGCCCAATGCCCCATGCCCACAACGTAGTTTAAATGCTCAAAGTAATTATTTTTGATTTTGACGGTACGTTAGCAGATACAATCGATGTTCTTCTGAGCATAACCAATCGTTTGTCAGTAGAATTCGGCTTTAAGTCGGCCACAAAAGAGGAACTGGCTCAACTGAGCAATTTAACTGCTTGGCAAATCTTGAAGTATTCTGGCATTTCTATTTTCAAATTCCTGCTGCTAATTAGAAAGTTGAAAGCAGAGTTACGGAGTGAAATTCCCAATATTCAGTTATTTCCTGGGATTAAAGAAGTTTTATTAGAGTTAAAAAACAGCGGTTTTCAATTGGGTATTATCACATCTAACTCTAGAGAAAATGTTTTGACTTCGCTGGACAAAAACGGTTTACAAGATACCTTTGATTTTATTTATTCAGGCACAACTTTTGGGAAACATAAAGTAATTAACAGGTGGTTGAAAAAACAGAATATCAATCCCGAACAAGTCGTTTATGTGGGAGATGAAATTAGAGATATAGACGCGGCTAAAAAAACTCGAATTAAGGTAATTGCTGTAGGTTGGGGTTTTAATTCTCAGTCAGCTTTGGCTACACACAATCCCGATTTTTTGATTGAACGCCCCCAGGAATTGATAGGAGTTATCCATAATCTGAATGAATTGTAATGTTGTTTTATGTGTTACGAAACGTTAAGTAGTAAAAACTTTGTGGGCGATCGGTTGAAAATAGCGATCGATGCTGATATAAATAATAGCAAGATTCCTTTCATTCACCAAATGGGAACACCCCTATGTCAGCATTTGAGACTTTCTTGACTTTTAGCTTGGCTTCAATCTTCGCGGTAGCCACTTTAGCAACTTAGTTGCGCTTGACAAACCCTCCTTCTACTGCTAAATGAAATTAGAAATTGTAGCCAGTCGGGTAACTAGGGGATGGCCCTACAAAAAACGGTTAATCTCCTTCACCCCGTTTGAGTGCTGCTAAAACTGCTTGCTGGCTAACTGCTTGGTAAATTTTGGCAAAATGTTGCTTGAGCGCCTCAGATGCAGGAGATGATTTGCTAGCGGTTCCTTTACCTTCAGTTGTGAGGGGAAGTGGGCCTAAAATATCTAAAACTGTTTCGCTGCTCGGTGGGGGTACAATTACTACTAGAGATGATTCTAGTTGTTGGTTGTATTCCCAAAAGCGATCGACTTTGAGCAATTGAGAATTAGAATTTGGGGAATTCTCGCCCGATTTGAGTTGTGTATT
>DMYK01000557.1 GCA_003483675.1 Microcoleaceae cyanobacterium UBA11344 | reverse complement strand
GGTGTTCCCACCACATTGCAAGTTTCCAGCAACTTCTGAAAGAAATCCCAACTCGACAAACCGTGAGGCGTTTTCACCCACACATAGGGCGCATTTTCGCCACCAAAAACCTCGATTCCCGCCGCTGTCAATTTCTCGCGAATAATCGCAGCATTTTCCATGTAAAAATTGACTAATGCCTGAATTTGTGCCTTGCCTTCCTCAGAATAAACCGCCTCTGCACCGCGCTGCACGATGTAAGAAACGCCGTTAAATTTAGTAGATTGGCGGCGGTTCCACAACTTCCAAATTTCGACATCGGAACCATCTGCGGCTTTTCCAGTCAAAGTCTTCGGTACAACTGTTAAGGCGCAGCGAGTACCGGTGAAACCAGCATTCTTTGAGAATGAACGAAATTCGATCGCACAATCCCGCGCACCCTCAATTTCATAGATAGAATGCGGCAAATTCGGATCGGAAATATACGCTTCGTAAGCCGCATCGAAGAAAATAATCGAACCGTTAGCTTTAGCATAATTTACCCAAGCTTGCAAGTGTTCTTTGGTTGCAGTTGCGCCCGTCGGATTGTTCGGAAAACACAGGTAAATTAAATCGACTTTTTGGTCGGTGGGAATTTGGGCTGTAAAATTGTTTTCTGCTGTAATTGGCAGGTAAACTAAGCCGCCATATTCGCCTTGTTCGTTCGCATCTCCCGTGTGTCCAGCCATCACGTTCGTGTCTACATACACCGGATAAACTGGATCGGTAACTGCGATCGTGTTATTGTTTCCAAAGATATCGAGAATATTGCCACAATCGCACTTAGAACCATCAGAAATAAAGATTTCTGAAGCATCAACATCGCATCCCCGCGACTTGAAGTCGTGCTCGGCAATTTTCTCTCTCAGCCAGTCATAACCTTGTTCCGGGCCGTATCCTTTGAATGTATCCCGCGAGCCCATTTCTGCCACCGCCGCCACCATCGCGAGGCGACAAGCTTCTGGTAGGGGCTCTGTGACGTCGCCAATCCCTAGGCGGATGATTGGTGCCCCTGGATTCGCGTCTGCAAAGGCTTTCACCCTGCGCCCAATTTCGGGAAACAGGTAGCCGGCTTTGAGTTTGAGGTAGTTGTCGTTGATAGTTGCCATTTTTGCGATCGCTTGAGAGTCGTAAAATAGCTTACTGCTAATTGGTAGTTGGCTGTTAACTGTTGGCTGTTGGCTGTTGGCTGTTAACTGTTGGCTGTTGGCTGTTGGCTGTTGACTGTTGGCTGCTAACCGACAGCAGCCAGGGTACAAGCCCCCGGATTTATCCGTGGGGTCAATTCTTCAATTCTTCAGGCCATTGACAAAAAAATCAAATCAGCTTGTATAATTAGAATAGTGTGCAGCGCAGAAACAATTATGGACGAGATAGAGTATGCCAGAGTCTATCAAGAACTGGCCGCAATTCTGAATGAATTTAATTTGGGTTGGGTAGCTCAACAAGTGGCCGATACCGTAGAGATTGGCCAAACGATTGAAGAGCGATCGCCCAAAAGAAAAACACCCCTGCTTAAGATAGAAGATTATACCGCAAAAGAACAACTTTTGCTGTTAATTGATTCTGTCGAGCAAGCGACGGTCAATACTTCCGAAATGGCAGACGAAATTGCTTATTTCTTAAAAGTAGAATCAGAAACCTCTCCCCTCGGCACAAAAATTACATTTGCCTCATCAGGTGCTGAAGGAGCCAGAACAACCGATTTTGCCTCTCATCTTACAGCCCCACGCAACAAACAGGCGATCGCCCTCAAAGACTTGCTCGAAAAACTGCCATCAGAGCCTCGCAACTACCTCACCAATTCCGACATTAAAAGTAAACTAAGTAGCTCGATCAATCCCGATTTCAACGGAGTTACCGAACAAGCAAACATCTTTGATGTTTACCTGTTCACTATACTTTTAAAAGCAATTGCCAATGAAGGAGGAACCATATATTATAACAATATTTTAGACGAAACACCGAAATATTTAACATTTAGAAAAACAGCGGGAAAAATTCACGGTACTGCACATCCATATACTTACGCGGTAGTGGAATTTGCCGACAAACCACCCCTCGAAGTTCATCTCGGAGTGAAAGTCCAAGGTAGAGCCGGAGTTCTACATAACTGCAACATCTTAATTTTGTACCAAAAAGAAGCGAATATGTGCCGTTTGCTCAACCGGGAACCCCGGCACTCGCAAGTCATTTTAGCAGTAAAATCTCAGCACAGTACCTCGGAACTTAAACTAGAAATGGCCGGTGCTTTTATCGGATTATCGTCAGACATTCGCTACGAAGGCGGCAGCTATTTCATTTCCAACAGTTACTCAGAACCCGTCGCAAAACTCCTGACAATGGCCCGGAAAAAATGGGAACTCAAGATATTTCCTAGCTCCACAAACGATGTGAATCGATTGATGTACTCATTTCAAACTATCTTTAAAGACTTTAAGGCGAGAAACTAAAATAAGGGAATGGGGAATGGGGAATAGGGCATGGGGCATGGGGCATAGTTAGTGGTTACTTGTTAGTGGTTTTTCTAATATCAAATAACAAATTACAAATTACAAATTACAAATGCCCAATGCCCTAGGCCCAATGCCCAATGCCCAATGCCCTATGCCGAATATAATTTATGATGTTGCGAGCAACCTAACCTGACGAATAATGTTTAAGAAAGATAAATCTTCCCTGCTGTTTACGATCGGAGCAGCCACACTGCTGATCGGTTTAGGCTTCATCACCTACTTGATCGTCATCTCCCGTGGGCCCGGCAAAGATTTGCCAGCCGGCGCAACGGTTGTTCCCCAAGATACCATGATGGCCATCTCCATCAGCACCCAGGAGTCGGAGTGGAAAAGACTGCGAGAGTTTGGTACCCCGGAGTCAAAAGCCTCCTTTGAAAAATTTTTAGCAGAAGTGCGCGATCGACTCCTGGCAACCAACGGCTACGGCTACCAACAAGACATCCAACCGTGGGTGGGAAACACGATCATGGTTGCCTTTCTGCGAAACAAATTAGCAATTCCAGTCCCCCCATCCTCACCCAACGCGCCCCCTCGTCCCCCAATCCAACAGTCAGTAGCAATTATTCTGCCAATTGCCAACCCGATTAGAGCCAAAGAATTATTAGCAAAACCCAGACCCCTCAACCAAGGAAAAATGGTTGAGCGCAATTACAAAGGGGTGCAAGTCACTGAAACTCAAGGCATACCCGATCGCAACTTCTCAGTCGCCGTACTCGGTACCAACTATCTAGCAATCACCACAGATCCCACCGCCACCGACAGAATAATTGATACCTACAAAGGCGAACCTTCCCTAGCAAAAACCCCCGGTTATGGAGACGCCCTAGAACAAGTAAAAAGTCCAGGTGCCTTCGGTCAAATCTATGTCAACATCCCCGTAGCAGCAGCCTTTGCCGCCGTCAACTCAGCCCGCGCATTTTCGCCGGAAAACCTCGAAAAATTGCAACAAAATCAGGGATTTGCCACCACAGTTACGCTGGATACCGATGGAATTGGATTCAAATCAATCTCTTGGCTGAAACCCGACAGCAAGAAAAAAATAGCAGTAGAAAACAACGCTGAAAAAATGGCTAACCGTCTGCCAAATAACACAATAATGATGGTATCCGGTGGCAACTTGCAGCGTTTGTGGCAAGATTACTTATTAGGAGCTGATGCTAACCCGATCACCCCGATCGATCCCCAAGTTTTGCGAACAGCCCTAAAATCCACCACAGGCATGGATTTAGACAAAGACTTAATCAACTGGATGGCTGGGGAATTTTCTTTATCTTTAATACCAGCCCCCGCGCCGAATCCCAAAGACAAATTTGCTGCTGGATTTGTGTTTATGGTAGAAACAAACAACCGCCGCGCTGCTGATAAATCCCTCAAACAGCTTGATGACATCATGAAAACTAAAGGGTTTAGAGTCGAGGAAATTCAAGCCGGCGGCCAACCCGCGATTAAATGGACATCGCGCTTTGGAGGAATCACAGTTACTCGTGGCTGGATGAAAGATGTAGCGTTTTTAACAGTAGGAGCACCTGTATTAGATGCGATCGTTCCGGCACCGAAAAGTCCGCTTTTAAGCAGCGAATTGTTCCAAACAACTGTGCGATCGCAACTTAAGCCCCACAACGGCAATTTCTTCATCGACACAGAGACTGCATTCAACCCGAAAAACTTAGCTTTGCCGGAATTTCCCCCCAGTCAAAAAATCTGGATAGATGCCATGCGCTCGATCGGCGTTACAGCTTCGGTAATTGGCGATCGTACCACCCGCTACGACGCTTTTGTCAACCTCAAAAAATCCGATCGATCGACTCCTTCGCCGAGTCCATCTTTGCCGAGTCCATCTTTACCGAGTTCTGCTTCACCAAGAAATTGAGTTTGAAGCCCCGTCCTTCCAGGACGGCTTTGTGCTAGAATGTAGGTGGTTGAAATCCCCGCCGTATAGTGCAGCGATATATACTCATCAGAGTTGAAACCGGGACTGCTCAAGAAATAGGGAAAGACTGAAGGGCAATGGTTATAATCCAACCTGGAAGCAAAACAAAAGTATTGTTAGTTAAAACAAAACGATACATATAGTCGGGATAGGGCATTGCCACGACTCTAAACGGGCAGGTCGGAAGAGTAAGACAACCGGGCGTTGCATCATCCGATGAAGTGTCAAGAATCCCCGCTCGTTTACGACGGGGAGTATGTCAACGAGTCCATCTTTACCGAGTCCATCTTCTGGCAATTAATCGCAATTTAACTCATGTGCTAGCCTCAAGCTCCCCACCTCTATTGTCAACAAGCCAGAATTGCTGCAAAAATTCAAAATCCCAAACCCAAAACTCCCGAATCCCAGTACGATCGATCTAGTTAGCATAACTAAGTAAAAACTTTACGGGAGGATTTTTTATGGATCTGGTTGTACTCCAGAATTGGCTGGACAACATCTCTTTTGCCATCCTCTTCTCAACAATGCTGATTTACTGGGCTGGTGCAGCTTTTCCCGCCATTCCCTATTTGTCAGCCTTGGGAACCGCAGGAATGGCGATCGCCAATCTGTCGATCGCCGCTTTACTCGGTTCCCGCTGGATAGAAGCCGGCTACTTCCCTCTCAGCAATCTTTACGAATCCCTATTTTTCCTGACTTGGGGAATTACAGCTATCCACCTAGTCGCTGAAAACATGAGCCGATCGCGCTTAGTGGGAGTAGCGACATCCCCCGTAGCAATGGCAATTTCCGCCTTTGCCGCCCTGACACTGCCCGCAACCATGCAGTTATCAGAACCCCTAGTACCCGCCCTCAAATCAAACTGGCTGATGATGCACGTCAGCGTTATGATGCTCAGTTACGCAACTTTAATGGTAGGAGCATTACTGGCGATCGCCTTCCTGATCGTTACCCGCGGCCAAAACATCGAACTCACCGGCAGTTCCTTCGGTACCAGCAGCACCCGCAACGGCAACTACCGCCTCCAACGCCCTCAAAACCCCGAACCTCAAAGCTTAGAAACCGTCGCCGACAGCGGATTAGCTTTTAGCGAACCATCTTTCAACTCCAGCAATAACGGTAACGGCAACACCGCAGTGCTCGAATTGCCAACAGTTCAAACCTCTGCAACCGCCCAATCTCAAACCGCAGAACTTCTCTCGCCCCAGCGCTTGAAT
>DMYK01000271.1 GCA_003483675.1 Microcoleaceae cyanobacterium UBA11344 | reverse complement strand
TTGCCGAGTACGCTGTCGATATCGTAGCGTCGTTGGTTTGATGGGGTTCTAATGGAATCAATTTTTCCGAGCAAGTCCCAGTTTCTAAGGGTTTTTTCTGAGACTTGGAGGATTTTGCCGGCTTAAGAGGGGGTGACATATTTTACTATGTTAGATGGGTAATCGGTTGTCTATCTATAATAGGACAATTGCCATTATCTTCCGGGAAATTACAAGAAATTGATTACTTTACACTAACAGCAAACTCAGAATGTGTTCAGTTTTGTTACTGCGCTGGGCTGAAACAGTCGATCGATCTTGCGCATTATCAGCTTCATTGATAATGCAAATCCGCTCTAAATAACTGGGAGGCACAAAACTCTTTGATCATATCTCACAGCATCGTGGTCTCAGATAAAAATTACATAACCCAGAGGTGCTAAACTCTTTGATAACATACTCTTCGCAGACTGACTGACGGGAGGATTTCTCTAATCTCAATTCTCAAATCTCAATTCTCAAATCGGCAGACAGAGGCGAGCTGAGAAAATCAGTCCTTAGATTGATGAAATCCTATCCAACTGCCAGTAAGGTTTGATGTAGCTCGCTTACTGGGACTGCCTGATGCCTTGTCCAGATTTAAACGAAGAGGTAAAAAATATTGCAGCCGCTGGTACAACTTAAAAAATAGAGATAATGGATATGGATGCTTTGTAGATCAGGTGCGTAGGGGCATCGGCATTGCCGTTACCAGGGGAGAAAAACAAACTATGGAAATTGAACAACCCTCTTTGACAACATCTAAGGGTAAAGCCGATCGCGATCGCCCGATTCCGGTCGATCATCCCAGCAACCTCTTCGACAACATACTGAGCAAAAAAAAATTAGACAAGTCGCTTCAAGAATGTTTAGATTTCCGCATCGCGATCGACCGATCGGCACTGGCGGTGAGGACAGACAGCAAAGGAATTATCAATTACGTCAGCGATCGAGTTTGCTCGATTTCTAAATATGCGCGAGCCGAACTACTCGGCTGCCACTTTGGCGTCCTCCATTCGGAATATAAATCTTCAGAATTAATCATACTCTTTGATAACATACTGCGGTCGATATTGACTAATGGTGAAGTTTGGGAAGGAGAAATTAAAAATCAAGCTAAAGATGGCACTGATTATTGGGTACAGGGGGTGATAGTTCCATTCCTGGATTTTAAAGGAAAGCCAGAGCAATATTTAGCGATCGGATTCGACATCACACAGCACAAAGCCGTCGCAGCAGCACTAGCTGAAGTCAACCGCGCCAAAGACGAATTTCTAGCAATAGCATCCCACGAACTACGATCGCCCCTCAGCGCCATTTTGGGTTGGGTGCAGCTAGTGCGATCGCGGAAACTAAACGAAGCCATTACCAACCGTGCTTTGGAAATCATCGAGCGCAACGCCAATTTGCTGAACCAGCAAATAGACAATCTCCTCGATCTTTCGCGGCTGTTGCGTGGACAAGTGCGCCTCAACATCGGTCGAGTTCACCTCCCATCAGTCATAGAATCCGCGATCGACATTCTCCGTCCTGCGGCAGATGCCAAAAACATTCGCATCGAAACATCTTTTGACTCCGCAGTCAGCTACATTTTGGGAGATGCTGAACACTTGCATCAAGTAGTCTGGAACCTGCTTTCTAACGCTATCAAATTCACCCCGGCATCGGTGGCGGGGATCGTTAAAATAGCGATCGAATCTACTCCTTCATCCGTTCTGATTCGGGTTAGCGACAGCGGTTACGGGATCGACGCGAAATTTCTGCCTCACATCTTTGACTACTTCCGCCCCGCAGATTCCTGGAATACCAAGGAACAGCACCGCCTCGGCCTGGGACTCTCAATTGTACGTCAGTTGGTGGAACTTCACGGGGGAACTATTTCGGCGATGAGTCCCGGAATCGGTGAGGGGTCTACGTTTGTGGTGCAGCTACCGATCGCGAACAGTCAATTTTCGATCGATCGCCGCATTGCGGAAAGCCCAATCGAGAAACCCGAATCTGTTGCTCAACCCCTCGCGGGGAAGCAGGTGCTGGTGGTTGACAGCAGCGCCGAGAGCGGGGAATTTCCGAAAAGTGCGATCGAAGCACTTGGAGCTCAAGTCAAGGTAGTAGCTACGATCGGCGATACTATGAGTGAGTTAGAACTTTCGCGACCCGACGGGTTGGTTAGCGACTTTGGGATGCCAGAATCAGAAGCGAAAACAACTGAGGAAAATTTAGCAATTGATCGGGAAGAGTTACCGCTGCTACTCGTAGTAGAAGATAACAATTTTTTACTAACTTATCTGCAAACTTTACTGAAGCCCTACTACAGAGTAGCTGTGGCTGGTGACGGTATTGAAGGCTTGGAAAAAGCCCAAAAATTGCTACCAAATTTGATTTTGAGCGACCAAATCATGCCCCGAAAAAACGGGATGGATTTGCTCAAGGAAATTCGGAAGACAGCGGAATTGAGCTTGACTCCAGTCATCTTTTTGACAGCGCGATCGAGCATGGAATCTCGAATTGAAGGTTTGGATGCTGGTGCTGACGATTATATTTCTAAGCCCTTTGACGAGAGGGAACTGCTGGCGAGGGTGAGAAATTTATTGCGATCGCACGCAGCCGAACAGCAATTGGCGCTACTCAACCATCAGTTACAGGAACAAAAACAGCAATTAGAAACCGTAAATCAAGCCTTACAGTATTTAGCAACCTATGACGATTTAACAGGGGTAAAAAATCGTCGGTGTTTTAATGAATATCTCGATACTGAATGGCGGCGTTTGGCGAGGGAAGAAGCGCCACTGTCTTTGATTATGTGCGATATTGATTATTTCAAACTTTACAACGACACCTACGGACACCAAGCCGGGGATGAATGTTTGCGGCAAGTGGCTAGTGTTTTACGGAGATCGTTGAAGCGTCCCGCTGATTTAGTGGCGCGTTACGGGGGCGAGGAATTTGTGGTTGTTTTGCCAAATACGGAGCTTCAAGGTGCGGCTTCTATTGCTGAATTGATCCGCGCCGAAGTGCAGGGTTTGCAGATAATTCACGCTAAGTCTGCTGTCAGTGAATATGTCACGCTGAGTCTGGGGGTAGCTTGCTGCATTCCGTCGCCGATGGCGCATCCTGATACGCTAATTGCGATCGCTGACGAGTGTCTCTACAGCGCGAAAAACTCAGGGCGCGATCGGGTTTCGGTTGCCACATTTCCAGGATAATATATTAGTTAAAGGAGGTCACGCCATGTCAGCAACATTAGACAAACCAAAAGATCAGCGACTAATTCACTCCGGGATTGATTGGCAACAATTCAAGCTAATCGAGCAGGGGTTTTCTGACGAGGTAGAAATCTTGGCAGTTTCGCATTCGTCACGATATCAAGTCCTCTTGATTAGCTGTCATTCTGCTGGATTAGCTGTCATTCTGCTGGATTAGCTGTCATTCTGCTGGATTAGCTGTCATTCTGAATGATTAGCTGTCATTCTGAATGATTAGCTGTCATTCTGAATGCAGTGAAGAATCTCGCCCGATGCAACGCTTGACTACGTTCCACTCAGCATGACAAGCAAGTACCCGAAGTTGGGTTTTGGGAAGACGGATTATTTGCCCTTGATCACTTGCGATCGCACGGTTATGAAAAAAGTGCATGAAGCGAAATCTTGCCAGATTTAGACATTAATTTGTTGTCTCGCTGTCTGCTGATGGCTTCTAGGATTGAAGCTGTTAAAGAGTTCCGGCGTGGCTCTGGAGATTAGATAAAAAGTGTATTCTACTTCACAAATTATTCAGCAACTCTTTAACAGGAATATGTGACAATTCCTATTGCTCATGGTGAAGACTCCCAACTCATTGTTGACGTTGTAAATGCCGTATTTGACGATCGCGAATCTGTTGCTGTTATCAGAAATTATTAAACCAGGCTCTTGACTTATTGTAGTATACTCGCACTATAACAAGAAGAAGAAGCCCACCCTCGATCGAAGGTGGGCTCAGTTCATACCAGCTTACCGACAGCTAGGTAATCGGGTCTCTGGAAAGCTAGACGAACAAATTCATAAAAAGATCCGTTCCTTCGGAAAAACCGATCGCCAACAGTTAAGCTTCAGCTAAGCCGATCGACTAAGCATCGTCATCGTGAGCGAAACGGTGGAACAGGAAATCTAGAGCGTAGTTCCGCAGGTTGTAGTATTCGGGGTCTTCCATAATCTGAACCCGATCGCGGGGGCGAGGAAAAGGAATCTCCAAAACCTCGCCAATTGTCGCCGATGGGCCATTAGTCATCATCACCAGGCGATCGGCCAAAAACAAAGCCTCATCAATATCGTGAGTAATCATCAACACAGTACAGCGGTGATCGTTCCAGATTTTCAGCAACTCCTCTTGCAATTCCTCCTTAGTAATTGCATCCAGAGCACCAAAAGGTTCGTCTAAAATCAGCACTTTCGGGCGAATTGCCAAAGCGCGGGCGATCGAAACCCGCTGCTTCATCCCCCCCGAAATTTGCGGAGGTCTTTTCTCAGCAGCTTCAGTCAATCCCACCATCGCCAAATGCTCATTGACGATCGCATTTTTTTCCACCTTCGACTTATCGGGAAATACAGCATTAACAGCTATATAAACATTTTCAAACACCGTCCGCCAAGGTAGCAAAGCATAACCCTGAAACACCACCATGCGATCGGGGCCCGGCTTCGTAATCTGCTGACCGTTAATCATCACCCTACCTTCGCTAGGATGGCTAAAACCGGACACCATATTTAACAGAGTTGACTTACCACAACCCGAGTGTCCAATGAGCGTAATAAACTCACCCTCAGCTACAGTCAAGTTGACGTTTTCTAAAGCTCTGTAACCGTTTGGATATACTTTGTGAACATTGTCCATCACCAAAAAAGGTTTCCGGCGATCCTTTCCTTTCTTGTTTTGCTTTTTGGTGTCGATCTGGTTTTTAGTGGTGTTAATCATGGGTTGGGAAATTGTTAGTGAGTTATTGGCTAAGGAAGTTCGGCAACGGATTCGCTCCATGGATTTAACGGATGTAACGCCGGGAAGGAAGAGGTAATTACCAACTAACAATTAGCAATTACCCTATTTTCATGCAACTGAAAACTGCTCTAACTCATAGGTTGCACCATTCTCAAGAACAGGAAAGATGCCTGTTCCACAAAGAGTGAGTTTTCTTGTGGGGTGAGCAGGAGAGCCCGCCCGTAAAAGGCTTATGACAAATGGTGCAAAATCTCTGTTCTAAGCAGCTCTGCGGCCGGAATCGAGTATAACTTCGGCCATCGTGAAATCCCGTTTAATTTTCAGATTGTTGAGGTAGCCGATCGGATCATCAGCATTAAACACCGAACCATCAAATAAGGGGAGAGAGCCACGATTGTAAGTAATATCCGACATCCCCAACTCTCGCGCCGCCGTGCTGAACGCGCCGACTCTGACAACCCGTTCCAGAATTTCCAC
>DMYK01000506.1:9012-9468 GCA_003483675.1 Microcoleaceae cyanobacterium UBA11344 | reverse complement strand
TGATAACTATTAACCGTCGTACCGCTATCGCTTTCAAGCTGAATTAAATCCATCCAAGGTGCGACACCACGGCGGAACCAACCCAAAGCCTGAACCTCCATCCCAATCAAACTTTTCACCCGTTTCATCCCAAACAGAAAATTACCAATCGGGCCAAAACGAGAAGCATAACGCAGATAAATCATCCCGGTTCTATCTTGCAATTTCAAATCAGAACCGAAAGCATAACCAGCATCACCGCGACCAATTAATTCGCCCTGAAGTTTCGCAGGTTGACCCCGCAAAGGACTAGCATAGGGGTCAGACATTAAGGTTAAAACATCCAAACTCTCTGCTTGGTCGTATTTCGGGAACATCACCAAAGTCTTGACCAAAATTCCCGTACCCAAACCAATCAAAGGACAGGTAATCATCATCATCGGATTCACAGCAGACAGGGAAATTCCGATCGCAAAA
>DMYK01000506.1:1093-8907 GCA_003483675.1 Microcoleaceae cyanobacterium UBA11344 | reverse complement strand
GCCTAATTGTTCGGCGTAAGTGCTCAAAGCGCGAACTCGTTTACCAGTCAGCGGGTGAGTCGAATTTAATTCCATCCACCAAGCCCAAGGATTAAATATATCCCACAAAAACACTCGCCCAATCTTTTCTGGTTCCGAAGAAATCCTGTAAGCAGTGCCAGTAGATATGGCAGCTTTGGCATCGTAAATGCCTAAAGCACGAGTTCCTTCTAATAAGCGACTGGGTTCTGTTGCTCTTTGTCCTTCTTCCAAAATACCGTAAGCAATTTTTACCAAAGCGCGAGACAAAGCATTGGGGTTGCCGGTAGTTTCGGCGGCAAAATGGTCGGCAAAATATTCCCTGGTGCGGGACAAGTATAGTAACAAATAAGTGCCGACAATGTAAAACAAATAAGCGACAGCAGCTACTGAACCGGCAGCATCTTTCGCTTTCTCTCCGCCTTTGTGGCCGAGTCTTTGAGCAGTAGTGTAAATCAAATAAGTAATTTGCACTAAAGTCGAAGCTAAAGTCATTACTGCAAAATCCCAGTGGACGATGTGACCGAGTTCGTGCGCGTAAACAGTGGCAACTTCATCGTCATCTAAATAGGTAAAAAGACCTTGACTGACGACTACGCGAGCGCTGTTTGGAAAGGAACCGTAAGTAAAAGCAGTGGGGTTTTGGTCGTCGATAATTCCTAACCGTGGTTGCTTCAGTTTTTGCAGATCACAAACCTTCTGAATAACTTTCGCAGCTTCGGGACTTTTGCTCTCAATTTCTGCTAGGGAAACCCAGCGAGTATTGTATAGCCAATTTTGGGTTAAGTCCATCAACAAAGGTGATAGGAAAAAAGCCGCTATGTTAAAAATCAGGGTGATCGCAAGTGCGATAAAAAATCCGACGACTGGATCTGGACTATTGATCATGAAAACCGCGGCTAAGGATAAGGCCAACACCATACCTAATAGCAAGGTGATGGTGACACCGGAAGCTAAAGCGAGATTTCCGCCAGTTTTCTGTACTAGCTTAACGCCAGCTTGTGGGGATCTTCCTGTCTTGTGTAAAGGGGATTGAGATGACATAATTATCTCCAAAGGTTATTGAAAAATAGGAATGCCCGTCTGAATTTATATGTACTTTACTGTTTTAGCCTATAAACTGGGATTGTCGTACCGATTCTCAACAAAAATATAGAATTTGTTCTAAAATTGTTAAGATTGAAACGGAGTATAATGAATTTTTCACAAGTTGCTGTTATGTCGATCGCCCAAATTGCCCAAAAAACCCGCCAAGCTACTAGAAAGTTGGCAGTTTTGTCCGCTGATGCCAAAAATCAAGCTATTGAAGCTATTGCTAAAGCTTTAGAAGTTGCTGCGCCGTCCATTGTGGCGGCGAATGTGGCCGATCGCCAAGCGGCTGAGGCCGATGGAATTGCCAAACCTTTGTACGATCGCCTGAAGTTGGATGAAGTCAAGTTGAAAAGTGCGATCGCGGGTGTGCGCGACGTTGCCAAACTCCCAGAGCCGATCGGTGTCGTGCAAATTCACCGTGAATTGGATGCAGGATTGATTCTGAAGCGCGTTACCTGTCCTTTGGGGGTTTTAGGGATTATTTTTGAAGCGCGTCCAGAAGCTTTAATTCAGATAGTATCCTTGGCAATTAAATCAGGAAATGGTGTCATTCTCAAAGGTGGAAAAGAGGCCGTCCGTTCCTGCGAAGTCTTGACAAAAATCATTCAACAAGCATTAGCAGAAACCGCAGTAAATCCCGAATGCGTGCAGTTACTAACCACGCGGGAAGAAACAATCGAACTGCTAAAAATGGATGAATATATAGATTTGATTATTCCCAGAGGTTCCAACTCTTTTGTACAGTTTGTGCAGGAAAATACACGAATTCCAGTCTTGGGACACGCCGACGGAATTTGTCATTTGTATGCAGACAAAGCCGCTGATATTAACAAAGCAGTAGAGATTGCAGTCGATGCCAAAACTCAGTATCCAGCCGCTTGCAATGCTATTGAAACTTTGTTAGTTCACAGGGCGATCGCCCCCAAATTCCTGCCCATAGTTGCCCAAGCTTTGCAACAGAAAAAAGTAGAACTGCGAGGAGACGAAACCACCCGCGAAATCTTGGATATTGCCGCAGCAACAGAAACAGATTGGTCTACAGAATACAGTGATTTAATCTTATCAATCAAAATCGTAGACTCTGTGGAAGAAGCAATTAATCACATTAATACTTACGGTTCAAGACATACAGATGCAATTGTCACCGAAGATAGCGAAGCCGCTGAAACCTTCTTGAATCAAGTCGATGCGGCCGGAGTTTATCACAATTGTTCGACTCGATTTGCTGATGGTTTCCGCTACGGTTTCGGTGCAGAAGTTGGGATTAGCACGCAGCAAATGCCGCCTCGCGGGCCTGTTGGTTTAGAAGGGTTGGTGACGTATAAGTATCGAGTTGTTGGGGATGGTCATATTGCCGCGAGTTATGTGGGAAATGAGGCTAAGGAGTTTACGCATCGGGATTTGTAAATACTCGATGGCCGATAAAACCCGCCCCTACAATAGCTTGTAGATACTGAATCTTAAACAAAGTGTCCCTTCTTCTTCATCCCTCCCCAAAAAAGCGATCGCCCTCCCTTTTAAACAAATTTAGCTACAATTAAGCTATGATTTCCCCAACTCGAACAATATTCAGTTGTCTATGTCTAACTCCTCCCTCCTCACCCCAGGTTCAATTCTCGAAAAACGCTACCGCATTATCCGGGAATTGGGCCGCGGCGGTTTCGGCCGCACTTATCTCGCCGAAGATATCAATCGCTACGGCGAACATTGCGTGCTCAAAGAGTTTTCTCCGGTGGTTCACAGCCCGAAAGCGGTCGAATTGTTCGATCGCGAATCGCAGATCCTTTACAATCTCCAACACCCGCAAATCCCCCGCTTTCGAGAACTCCTGCGAACCGATATCGGCGGGAATCAATCTGTATTTTTAGTGCAAGATTATATCAAAGGTCAAACCTACGAAGAAATACTGATATCGCGTCAGCAACAAGGTAACAATTTTAACGAAGCTGAAGTTACTCAACTACTATTTCAGCTTTTACCAGTTTTAGAATACATCCACTCGAAAAATTTAATTCACCGCGATATTTCCCCGGACAATATTATTCAGCATGATGTTGACAAACTACCATTTTTAATTGATTTCGGTTCTGTTAAACAAATCGCAGCAACTGCTCTATTTCAGTTTAAGGGACAATCGGATACTGCGATCGGCAAACCGGGTTATTCGCCCACGGAACAAATGCGACAGGGTAAAGTGTCTCCGGCTAGCGATTTGTATGCTTTGGCTGTCACCGCTTTAGTCTTGCTAACAGGGAAAAAACCTCAAAAATTGTATGATGTTAATCAGAAAACTTGGGATTGGCGATCGCAGATCAATGTTAGCCCAAATTTAGGCACGGTATTGGATCGGATGTTAGCAGAAAATTCGGGCGATCGCTACCAATCTGCAAAACAAGTCCGCGAAGCCCTCAAAGATCCAAAATTATCTCAAATTAGTAACATGATCTCCCAAATGGTGACAATGAACTTTGTCGGCCGCCCTTTCAAACACACCACTCAAACTTCTAGCATTAATCATCATACTACTCCTGTTAACCAAAACCCTCAAATTGTTAATATCAACAACCCTTTCAAGTTAATTCCTTGGAAAACCCTAGCGAGATTAAGTGTGGTTTTGGTGCCGGGAATGTTAGCTTTTAGTGTGGTCAAATCTGGTTTCACGTTGCCAAAGTTGCCAGTACCTAAAATTTCCTCGCGCCCGCAACCTCCCGATACATCCTTAGATCAAGCAGAAATAATTCGTCAAGAAAAGATTGGTAAACGGCGCAAAAATCTCAACATTGATCAAGATATATTCTATCAAAAAGTTGATGAATTATTTTACAATAAATATCCAGAATTAAAAGGGCGTACCTTGACGGAAAAGCCAGAAGATGCTGAAATCAGGAAGAAATGGTGTGAAGTTGCTGAGGATTTTCTGGATAAGTTGGAGAAGGGAGGACTGTTGTGAAATTTAAGATAGAATAAGATTTATTTAACCGCAGAGGGCGCAGAGGGCGCAGAGGGAAGAGGGACAGGGGTAAGGAAAGAGAGGGAGAAAGATCACTTTTTTGAAATTTAAGATAAGATTTATTTGACCGCAGAGGGCGCAGAGGGCGCTGAGGGAAGAGGAAGAGCGGCAAAGAAAGAGAGGGAAGAGAAAGATAACTTTATCTGCTTTAATACAAATTGGTATGGGCAACGCACTTTTAGTTTATTGCAAAATGGATTCTATTCAACTTACAGGAATTCGCTGTTACGGATACACTGGCTATCTCCCGGAAGAGCAGGTTTTGGGCCAGTGGTTTGAAGTGGATGTTACTCTCTGGCTGGATTTATCCCAAGCTGGAAAAAGTGATGATATTCAACATACTCTCGATTACCGCAGTGCCATTACTCTGATTCAACAGCTAGTCAAAGAGTCGAAGTTTTTATTGATCGAACGTCTAGCTGATACGATCGCCCAAGCGCTTTTACAACTACCGTTAGTTGAGAAAGTCAAACTACAACTCTCAAAACCTGCTGCCCCTATCCCTGATTTTGGTGGTAAAATTACTCTAGAAATTACTAGAAGTCATTAGTTATTTGTCAGTTGGCAGTAGTCCGTTGCGGTGATCTGTCCTTCGACTCCGCTCAGGAACCGCGATGGTACCCTGAGCGAAGTCGAAGGGTCGAACGATCGTTGGGTCAAAGGGTCAGTTATCATTAGCCAACAATCAACTGCCAACGAACAACTGACTAATCACCACTTCAGCAAATTAAATTCTTCCATGTCTACTGTATTACGATTTCGATAAATCGCTAACACAATTGCTAAACCTACCGCAGCCTCAGCCGCCGCTACCGTAACTACAAACACGGTAAATACTTGGCCTTTAATCTGTACGGGGTCGAGATAATTCGAGAAACCCATCAAATTCAGATTGACGGCATTCAGCATTAACTCGATCGACATCAACACCCGCACTGCATTTCTGCTCGTAATCAAACCGTAAATACCAATACAGAACAGTGCGGCGGCTAATAACAAGAAATACTGGAGTTGCAGTTGCATAAATTTTGCGATTTTGTCTCAATCTAAAGTTACTACAAAACAAACAGATAGGTGCGCCAGCGCACCCTACTATTACTTAGTTTCTGGCGAGTAAGCATCTCTGGCTGCCACTAATTCGCGAGGTCTTTCTGGTAAACTAAAAGCAGGTGTTTCAGATAGTTTTTTGGAGACTTCATCTGGGAAGAAATCGCGACGTGCTAACACAATTGCTCCTACCATTGCCATTAACAAAAACACTGATGCTAACTCGAACGGTAGCAAATAGTCTGTAAAGAAGTGTTTGGCGATCGTCACAATAGAACTTTCGGCTGGTGCTCCCGTCGTGGCGACAATCGCCCAAGGAGTAGACAGTACCATTGTACTCAACAGGGCAAACAAACCTACGCAAACTACTGCTGTTGCTACTTGACGCACCCAAGCATTGGGAATTTTGCGAAACTCTTCTCGCTTATTCACCAACATAATGGCAAACAAAATCAAGACGTTAACAGCGCCAACATAAATCAACACTTGCGCTGCTGCTACAAAGTCGGCATTTAGCAACAGGTACAAACCAGCAATGCTGGTAAATACGCCGCACAGCAGAAAAGCTGAGTAAACGATGTTTGAGAACAGCACTACTCCTAATGCTCCTGCAATCATCATTACGGACAGTATGCCAAATGAAACAATTTGAACCCCTTCGGCTAGATTCACAATTTTTAATCCTCTGTTAGTTGCTAATAGCTAATTGGTAATTGGGCATTGGGCATTGGGCATTGGGCATTGGTAATTGGTAATTGGTAATTGGTAATTTGTAATTGGTAATTTTTGGTTGCCCGCGAGTCATTAATTGTCAGCGATTCTCCATTCCCCATTCGCCATTCCCCATTCCCCATTCGCCATTCCCCATTCCCTATGCCCCATTCCCATTACTTATTTTTCGAGAATTTCCTCTGGACGAAGACCTGCACGCCGATCGCCACTGGAAACTTGATGGGGGTCGATCGCACCTTTCGGCAAATAAGCAAATTCCCGCAACGGTGTCACCATCGGATCATCTGTAACCTTGTAGGGTAGACGTCCGAGGGCCACACTGTCATAATTCAATTCATGACGTTCGTAGGCGGCTAACTCGTACTCTTCTGTCATTGACAAACAATTAGTCGGACAATATTCTACGCAGTTGCCACAGAAGATACACACTCCGAAATCGATACTGTAGTGCTTGAGTTGTTTCTTCTTAGTTTCTTTGTTAAATTCCCAATCCACCACAGGTAAGTTGATCGGACATACCCGAACGCAGACTTCGCAGGAGATGCACTTGTCAAATTCAAAGTGAATTCTGCCCCGAAAACGTTCGGAAGGAATTAGTTTTTCGTAAGGATACTGCACCGTAATCGGCCGGCGTCTCATGTGGTCAAAGGTAACAGATAGCCCTTCACCGATATACTTGGCAGCTTGAAAAGTTTCTTTGGCGTATGCGCCTACTTGATTGAGGAATTTTAGCATCGTTTTCTCTCTCTGTACTTGAGTTTTTGGGAATTGCTAATTGAGCATAGGTAATGATAGTTAATAGCTAATTTACCTTAGCTATTCCCCCTTTACCTATTACAAATTAACCGCCAAAAGCAAAGGGAAAGGCAAGCTTCAAAGCTGCTGTCAATAGCAAATTAGCTAGAGCAACGGGAAGCAAAAACTTCCATCCCAAATCTAGCAATTGGTCAATCCGAACTCGCGGCAGAGTCCAGCGGAGCAGAACTGCCAAAAACAGGAAAAAGTAGGCTTTCAGCAAGGTCATTGTAATGCCCAGCGTGCCCGTAATTACCTGCAACCAAGGAGTCGTCTCGCTCAATCCCAGGGCATTTGTCAGCACTCCGACAGGAATCGGGCACTCCCAGCCACCGAGGTACAAAACGGCTACTAGCAGGCAAGAAAGGACGAGGTTAACGTAGGAAGCGATGTAGTACAAGGCAAATTTCATGCCTGTATACTCAGTCTGATATCCTGCTACCAATTCTTCTTCTGCTTCTGGAAGGTCAAAGGGTAAACGTTCGCATTCTGCTAGTGCTGCGATCCAGAAAATCAGGAAACCCGCAGGCTGTCGCCAGATGTTCCAGCCGATTATGCCGTAGCCTGCTTGCTGATGTACGATGTCGATCGTACTAAGGCTATTGGACATCATCACGACTGCCAATACTGCCAAAGCTAGGGGTATTTCGTAGCTAAGGGATTGAGCGGCGGCTCTGAGTCCTCCGAGAAGGGCGTATTTGTTGTTAGAAGCATAGCCGGACATCAGCAAGCCGATCGGCTGAATGCTAGACAGGGCAATCCAGAGAAATATTGCTGTCCCCATATCGGCGATCAGCATATGCTCTCCGAAGGGCACGATTAAGTAGGAGAGAAAAACTGGGATTACCACAATTACTGGGCCCAGGGTGAATAGCAGCGGGTCAGCTTTTGCGGGTACGATGTCTTCTTTGAATACTAACTTCAGACCGTCAGCAACGGGTGCTAGCACTCCCAGGGGGCCGAGGAATTCCGGGCCAATCCGCTGTTGAGCGGCGGCGGAAATTTTCCGCTCTAGCCAGACGCTAGTGAGTACGCCGAATACGGCACCGACAACCATCAGTACCATTGGCAGTGGTAGCCAAAGCACATGGGCGATGTCCGCCGGTAAGCCCAAATTCAT
>DMYK01000506.1:0-1007 GCA_003483675.1 Microcoleaceae cyanobacterium UBA11344 | reverse complement strand
CGGGGTATTGTAAAGATTTTTAATGCTTTACCGCATATCAGTATATCGCCGGACAGGTTACAAGAACGCACGGAGAGGGTGAAATTATAGTTATCTGAGCCCCCAGCTTAGCTAATGGGTTCGTAACTTATGGTTGACTGTTGACGGTTGACTGTTGACTGTTGACTGTTGCAAGGCGGTTAGGACACAAATTAAAAAACGACCTGCAAATGTTTCAGTCCCCTTGCGGGGAAAAGGTATAGGACTTACGCTCAGAAACCGGGTTTCTCTGAAAAATCGCAGATTCTCAACGAGATATCTACGAAGAAACCCGGTTTCTGACCCCAGTGCGTAAGTCCTATAGAACCAATTTGAGATCTATTGCTGTTACCGTAAGCCTAGTGCCATATGGATTTCAGATCTTTTGCCACCAGAACTCCATGATTTCTCGTTTTGTGGCTATTGAGTTATTTGACATACTCACCGTGAATGGAGCAGCGGTGATTCTTGACGCTTCATCGACTGATGCGAGCGTAGTAGTCTTACTCTGTCTCTGCGTCCTGAAGCGAGTCTCCCAATGCCCTAGGCGGTGCGAGTCATGCGTAGTCGAAGCGTTGACTTAATTTATTCTAGCAAAAAGCCGTCCTCAAAGGACGGGGCTTGTATCCCAATTTTGGGGTCAGACGGCTGGTTTGTCCGCCTGATTTTTTCAGAAAAGATCTCAAATGGGTTCTATAAGACCGAAGTAGCAAATGGGTTGAAGGCGATCAAACTAGCACCTACCCCAGCAATACGATTCGGGTCGGTGCCGCCCACAATCGGCCCTGTGGGTGAATCCCACCAGTTCTGGGTGGCATCGACTGTCACACTACGATTAGCGATCGCCACCCCATTGAAAGAGTTGGTGATGAAATTGCTCAGGATATCAACGTTGCTGTCGATCGCACTAGCCGAACGAAAGTCAGTAATTGAATCAGCGACAATGCCCGATCCAGTTAAGTTAACGATCTGAGCAAGTGCAACATCAT
>DMYK01000444.1:2216-4641 GCA_003483675.1 Microcoleaceae cyanobacterium UBA11344 | reverse complement strand
TCGACGTTATGGATAGCAGTACCGAGGGGGATGTTGCTCAGGGGTAGGGCGTTGCCGATTTCGATCGGCGCGTCTGGGCCTGAGACAATCACAGTACCTACGGCTAAGTTCAGTGGATGAAGGATGTACCGTTTTTCGCCGTCTTTATAGAACAGGAGGGCGATGCGGGCGTTGCGGTTGGGGTCATATTCGATCGCATTGACGGTAGCGGGAATGCTATGTTTGTCGCGGCGGAAGTCGATATCTCTATAAAGGCGTTTGTGACCGCCTCCCCGGTGACGACAGGTGATGACGCCACGGTTGTTGCGGCCTTGTTTAGTGTGCTTATTACTGGTTAGAGACTTTTCGGGTTCTGAGCGAGTAACTTCAGCGAAGTCCGAGACGGTGTGTTCGCGGGTACTGGAGGTATAAGGTCGGTAAGAACGGATGCCCATAATTTGATAATCGGTAATTGGTAATTGGTAATTGGTAATTGGTAGTTGGTAATTGGTAATTGGTAATTAGTAATTAGAATTTGTGAAGTCCGAATTCATCCTTCATCCTTGTTTATTACCCATTACCGATGACCGATTACCCATTACCTATTACCTATTCCTAAATTTTAAACTTCTGGGAATAGGAGTTTGCGGATTGAGTCTCCGTCGCTCAGAGTTACGGTGGCTCGCTTGTAACAAGGTTTAAAACCGACGAATTTGCCAACTCGACGCTTTTTGCGCGGCGGGTTTTGGGTGTTGACTGCGGTGACTTTCACCTTAAACAGTTCTTCGATTGCAGCTTTAATTTGAGGCTTTGTCGCTTTGGGGGCTACGTCGAATGTGAATTGATTTAATTCCATCATCCGGGTAGCTTTCTCGGTGAGAATAGGACGCTGGATCAAATCTGCGTAGTCGCGCTTATCGATTTTACTCACCGTAAATCTCCTGAATTTTTGCTATGGCTGTCGATGTGACGATAATTTTGTCAGCCGCAAGAACGTCATAAACATTCAGGGAAGTTGCCAAGATGACGTTCATCAATTCGATGTTGCGTCCAGACAAGTAGACGTTTAGTTGCGGTTCTGGCAAGATTAACAGAATTTTTGTATCTGGTTCGATTCCCCAGCGGGCGATCGCACTTAGCAAATCTTTGGTTTTCGGTCTCGAAGAAAATTGCACAGCAAAATCTTCAACCACAATCAAGTCTTCTGTACGGCTGTAGAATGCAGTCCGCAAAGCGAGACGGCGTTCTCTTTTGTTCATTTTGACTTCAAAGTCTCTCGGTTTCGGCCCGAAGATCACACCGCCACCACGCCACAGGGGAGAACGGATAGAACCTGCTCTGGCTCGGCCAGTTCCTTTTTGACGCCAGGGTTTGCGGCCACCGCCTCTAACTTCCGATCGAGTTTTGGTGCAAGCATTTCCTTGACGAGCGTTATTCAATTGCCGCGTCAATGCTCTGTGAACGATGTGAGAGGCATTTTCTTGTTTGGCTACGCGCAATTCTAAAGTTGTTTCCCCAACTTCTTCGCCTTGCCAATTTCGCACTACACAGTTAACCATATCTTTTGTCCATTGTCTGTTGTTAGTTGTTAGTTGTTTGTTAGTTGTTAATTGTTAGTTGTTAAATGTTATCTGCTACTACTAATAACTAAATAACCAATAACTAATGACTACCGCCCAACTTTTTTCTCAGGCACAACATTGACCAAGGCTCCTGCTTTGCCGGGAACTGCTCCTTTAATTAGTAGCAGATTCCGCTCTGTATCCACCCGCACAATTGTTAGCTTGCGAACTGTAACTTGAACGTTACCCATCCTTCCAGCCATTTTTTTGCCGGGATAGACGCGGCCGGGGGTGGTTCCAGGTCCGATCGATCCGGGTTCGCGGTGGTTTTTGGAACCGTGAGACATCGGGCCTCGTTTGAAGTTGTGGCGCTTTTGGAAACCGGCAAAGCCTTTACCGATGCTCGTACCAATCACATCTACTATTTGTCCGGCTGCAAAAGCATCGGCATTTAGTTGTTGACCTAATTCAAAAGCACTGGTGTCTTCCAAGCGGTATTCCTGCAAGTGGCGCAATGGAGTCGCCCCCGACTTGCCGAGGTGTCCCAATTCTGGCTTGTTGAGAGCCTTCGGCTTGACATCGCCGTATCCAATTTGAACGGCGCTGTAGCCGTCAGTTGGTTTTGTTTTAATTTGAGTTACTGTACAAGGCCCTGCTTGAATGACGGTGACGGGGATTGCTCTCCCTTCTTCGTCAAACACTTGAGTCATGCCTAGTTTTGTACCAAGAATGCCTACAGACACGGATTTTTTTCCTTTTATTTACGCAAGAGGTTTCGGATTGCGAAGTTTACGTCAATCCGCTTGCTCTTGTGCAGAAACATTTATTTCAATGCTTCCGCAATTAACTGTTATCAACCAACAGCCTGACTCGGTGTTTAAAAT
>DMYK01000444.1:0-2113 GCA_003483675.1 Microcoleaceae cyanobacterium UBA11344 | reverse complement strand
TCAGTATCCTTTACGGCAACGATCTATAACAGTAGATGATGTGTTGGCAATTTGTCAAGGCCTCGATCGGATTTTTTTGACTCAGCTTAAAGATTTATAATAATTTGAGCTCGCACTTGGGCGATCGACCAAATTTTGATACAGCAGGGAACACAAATTTATGGGATTGATTACGACAGGCTCGGACATGATTCGGGATTTGGAAAAGTCGGGGTCGCTGGCCCTGTATGTTCCCTTGGAGGGAGGATTTGAGGGGCGCTACCTGCGCCGGCTGAGGGCTGCGGGCTACGGTGCGTACAACATTACGGCGCGGGGTTTGGGCGATTTGGCGATGTATTTGACGGGGGTTCACGGGGTGCGGCCGCCGCATTTGGGCAAGAAAACTACTGGCAATGAGGCGGCTGTGGGTTATACATATTACGTGCCGCCGATGTTGAAGACTCAATTAGATAATTTGCCGCCAAAAGCAAAAGGATTGGTGCTGTGGATTATTGAAGGGCAGATTTTGTCGAGTCAGGAAGTTGAATATTTGACTATTTTGCCGACTCTGGAACCGCGAGTTAAAATAGCAGTAGAGATGGGGGGCGATCGAGTTTTTAGCTGGAAGCCACTTAAGGATGCTTTAGTTGCGGCTTAAATTCGGCTTAGTTCGATCGCAAATCAACTGAAAAACGCAGCGAGCAACTCAGGCTCAACAGCTTCGGCTCGCTGGTTTTGTTCTTGTTTGGAAAGACTTAGTTAACAGGAAAAATTTTATGCTTCAGAACCGAGATTATACGATCATCATTGACAAAAGTGGCAGTATGTACACGAAGGACCAGATGGGCGGTAAAAGTCGGTGGGCGCTTATGCAAGAATCGACGATCGCACTAGCCTATAAATGCGAAGAACTCGATCCTGACGGTATAACAGTTTATCTATTTTCCGGTCGCTTCAAACGGTACGACAATGTAACAGCAGCTAAAGTCGTGCAAATATTCCAAGAAAATGAACCTTCGGGTACTACGAATTTGGCGGCCGTTTTGCAAGATGCTCTGAACAGTTATTTTCAGCGAAAAAAATCCCGTCAGACTCAGCAAAATGGGGAAACAATATTAGTGGTGACTGATGGAGAACCGGACGATCGCAAAGAAGTGATGAAAACGATTATAGAGGCTTCGCGTCAGCTCGATCGAGATGAAGAGTTGGCGATTTCTTTCATTCAAGTAGGAAATGCGCCGGAAGCTACTAAGTTTCTCAAGATATTGGATGACGAACTGCAAAGCGCCGGGGCTAAATTTGATATCGTTGATACTGTAACGATCGACGATATGGAAGGAATGACCCTGACGGAAGTATTGTTGAATGCAATAACTGATTGAGTAGGGGGGTGAAGTTCAATGGGACTGTATTTGTGTCGGCTGGCTCAGAAGCATTGTTTAGGGGAGGTGAAGTTATGGAATCAATCGATCGTTTGTTAGCCGAACTTAGGGCTGAATATCAAGAATCTCAAAAAAAATCTGCCCAGTTGAAAAGCCAGCCGACAGTGAAAGCAGAACCGTCGGGCGAACAAGTAGGGTTCCCCTCAAGTCAAACACTTAAAACTGTCGGTGAAACTTTGGATTATGGTACTTTTGACAGTGATTTAGCTCAAATTAAGGCTGAGTACGAAGCACAGGATCAAGTTCAGGAAGTTGCTAAACAGGAACAGCTTAAGGCTGAGTACGAAGCACAAAAGAAAGCTCAAGAGCTTGCTAAACAGGAACAGCCACCAGAAAAAGTTGTACAGAAACAGTCGCAGGTACAAACGCACCGAGAGAAAGTGAGACAAGCTCAAGTTTGGCTGAAGAATTTAAGTAAGAATTCCGATGAAAGATTTTGGTTCGATCAGTTTGCTTTTAAGTATGCTTCTAGGATAGATGCGGCGATCGACTATTTGCAAGTTGTGAATGAGTTTGATTAGATTTTGTTATTTGTTATATCAAATAGGTCCTAAGATTAAATGAACCGCGAAGGCGCGAAGGACGCGAAGTCAGAGAAAGAAGAAGATGCGGTAACTTCTTCGTTCAGCTATACAACATTTTTGGGCACAGAAGTAGGATTCAACAGAAGTAAAGCCGCCTTTTTTGCTGTA
>DMYK01000571.1:4100-4351 GCA_003483675.1 Microcoleaceae cyanobacterium UBA11344 | reverse complement strand
CCAAATAGCGTTCATGTCCGGCGACTTGGAGGCAAAACCGCTGCGAATTAAACCTGTAGAAATATAGTCTAGAGGCTTGTCCCAAATTGGATTGCGGCCCACATTGCAGCCCAATTTGGCATCGGGNNTCTACAGCTTTGCCTTGATAGCGGAAAGTTACGTGTACGTGGGGAAAAGATGCCATCCCAGAGTTTCCCACCATCCCCAAAACTGTGCCTTTGGCAACTTGCGCCCCTGGTTTGACAGCAACG
>DMYK01000571.1:3135-4035 GCA_003483675.1 Microcoleaceae cyanobacterium UBA11344 | reverse complement strand
TGTTGGCTTTGTCTGTATCGTTTCGTAAACGTCGATCGACCACACCATCTCGCACTCGCAAGACTTTGCCGGCGGCGGAGGCGATAACTGGGACTCCTTTTGCCATTGCTTTTGCGTCGGGAATGGCAAAGTCAGTGCCGTTGTGGCCGTCGTAGGTTTGACGCCCGCACCCAAAATCAACGGCGGCGGGGCCTGGATCGCGATCGAAATACAGCAATACAAAGCAGTCTTTGCCGAGGGTACAGTCGATGGGTTGACCAAATTGCGGGCTGTTGGGCTTTTGGGCGACTATGGTAGAGACGAGATTCTGGGCGATCGTGTTGGCTTCGATTAACGGGGCATTGACTGCGATGTTCTTAGCACAGCTAGAAAGACTTGTCAACCCAAAAGCTAGCAAAATTGCCGAAATGTGTCTTTTTGATAGTAAAATCATTGGCGGTTGCTATAAAAGCATAGGTGGGTAGTGCAAAATCAATTAAGGATTCAAAATATACTTGCTCAGGAGTCCAGACGCTTGGTAAGGTGTTTTCGTTTCCTAGATTTGTTGTATTCTTGTCAGTCTGGGATTTGGGATTTTTAATTACTTAGATAGATGCGTTCTAAAATTCGATCGCTCATTTCAATAATTCGGCTGACTGGACTTGCTGTTGCTGCTTTGGCGATGTGGGGATTTGCCACTATCGCCCAGGAAGTTCTCGAAAAGGAAACTTACGCTTTCGATACATCTATTTTACTAGATCTTAGGAAATTGCACACTCCACTGCTCGATCGAGTAATGCTCGGTTTTACCTTTTTGGGGGAGCCGAATTTGCTCCTAGTGATTTGTCTAAGCTTGGTGATTATTTTGTGGGTTCGCAAACATCGATCCGAAGCCACAACTATTGCGATCGCGGGTGCTGG
>DMYK01000571.1:0-3105 GCA_003483675.1 Microcoleaceae cyanobacterium UBA11344 | reverse complement strand
CTTTGGGAGCGCGCAGTTGACGTTCGTTTTTACAGTTTTCCTAGCGGTCACGCGATGGTTTCAATGGTTATTTACGGTTTGCTGGGATATTTTTTGGCTTCACGCTTTCCCAAGCAGCGCTGGTGGATTTACAGTTTGACAATTCTATTAGTTGCTGTTATTGGTTTGAGTCGGCTTTATCTAGGAGTTCACTGGCCTACGGATATTATTGCAGGTTATACGGCTGGTTTGGTGTGGCTGCTTGCCTGCATTCTCAGTCTGGAAATATGGAAGCAATCTAGCTCTTATACTGCTACTTCTGAAGAGAAATTTTTGTCTGAAGACTCCTAAGTAAGCAACGGTTAAAAAAACCGAATACCCACATAGATACCCGACTTCTGAAAGAAGTCGGGTATCTAACATAGGACTTACGCATGGTAACGGTGTGGCAGAGATTTGAGATTCTTCGCGACCCTCAGAATGACATGATTTAGGTTATTAGTGCGTCCTGGACTATAACACTGACTACTGACTAATCACAATTTGCTTTTGAGTTAAATACATAGCAATCCCTTTTTCGTAGTAAGCTGCCTCGTTAATAAAAACTGGATATACCGTCGATTTACCTTCATATAAAACCGACTCGCCGTCAAAGGTCAAAAACATCGGATCGCCGGGATTCAGCGGTTCATAGTCTCTGAATTGCAGCCGAGGATGAATCATTGCCTGAAGTTCTCCCGACTCATTTCTGGGATAGTCGATGCTCTGGATTTTTTGATAAATTGTGAGGGGATTTTTTACGGGAGGGATTGTTCCCTGGTTATCTGCTTCTATGCAGTCTAAAATTGTGCCGACAAGTTCCTCAGTTTGCTGGAATAAAGTGCCATCCAATACCCCTTGAGCAACTGCGCCAACTTCGAGTGTACAGCCTAATTTGGAAATCGATCGCAACACAGAGCTATCTTCATTTTCTGTTCCAGAAGCAAGTACCTTGAGGTTTGGATAAAAAGATGTTAAATGAGCGGCTAATCGCAGATTAAATGGATGCCGGCTATCGAGAATAAATGTTAGCCCCATCTGGGCTGTGGTGCTGTGCAAATCAATAATTAAATCTGAATGCTCAGTGTTTTTAGAGCTAAAAATGTGGTAGATTTCTTTGGCTCGCTGCGCTTCGTAACTAGAGAGATTGGGATTTTCTAAATCCTGCCGTAGAAAGCACCGATTGAGGTCGATATCGATGTAGCGTTTCCCTATTTCACAAGCTTTGGGATTGGCTAGCAGCGCCATAGTTTCAAAAGTCGATCGCGCAATTAAATTAGGTTCGCGAGCGAATTTTTTGACCAGGTAAATTCCTGTGAGTTCGTTTCCGTGGGTGCCGCCAATGATCGCAACACGCTTAATTTTATTCATCAAACAGATCCTTGTCACAACCTAGTTAATATTCTATACTATTTGTATTACATTTTTCCTGGTTATATAGAGAATGAACTGAGAATGAAATGTGTGGCCTTCTTCCTGTTATTAATATCCTGTTTCTCGATCGCGCTGACTGCAGAGGCATCTGTATGCCGAAATTACGGAGAACGCGAGATTTACCTTCTCCTCAAACGCAGCGCGACCAATTCTTGGGAAGGGCAATTGTTAGTATCGAGTAAAAAAACCTGTTGAAGTCTACAACTGTCGCAGTCACAGCAAAGTCAAAAATGATGGGAAAGTTGTACCATTTGGAGAAAACGATCCAGGCCAATTGCTCGGCAGTTTTTTTAATAAGAAATAGGGTGAGTCCCAGAAACCGGGTTTTTTATGAAATACTTGGCTGTAGTCAGCAGATTTGGTCAAAAACCCGGTTTCTTTCATCGGTGAGTCCCAGAAACCGGGTTTTTTACAAAATACTTGGTTGTAGTCAGCAGATTTGGTCAAAAACCCGGTTTCTTTGTGTGCGTAAATCCATGACTATTTCCGGCAAGCCAATTCTTTAACTACTTTCAGCACAAACAGCGATAGTAAAGCACCAATTAAAGCAAGTTGCCACAAGCCACAACCCGCCGCAGTCCCCAAAGCGGCTGACACCCAAATAGCGGCAGCAGAAGTGAGCCCGTGAACTTCAACTTCGCCTATTTCCTGTTTAGATTGTCGCAGGATTTCTCCGGCTCCCAAAAAACCAACCCCGGAGGCAATACCTTGAATTACGCGCTCTATCGCATCTCGTCCGTTTTCATTTTTACCAAGTGCCAGCGGTATTAAAACAAATAGTGCAGAACCCATACTTACGAGCATATGAGTTCTAAAACCCGCTGGTTTGTGTCGGAGTTGGCGTTCCCACCCAATAATTCCACCAACTAACAAAGCTAGGCATAACCTTAATAGTATGCCTAGCCAATTATCGGGAGATAACAAGTTTGCGATCGACAATGTTTTGCTACAAAAAACTGACGGGAAGATTTCAATGTTAGCGCAATACGAGATCCGATCGCAATCTGATTGCCAAATCTGCTTGCGGGCGAATCACAATCACGTCAACGCTACGTCGCCCTAACAATGCTCCGGCTAAAGCACCGATCCCAGCGCCGCCCAATACTTCTTCAGTGGCGATCGCTTTGTCGCCAGTAATCCCAGCCAGCCCAGCAGCAGCAGCAGCACCTAATGCTGCACCTTGCGCGACTGAACCTCCACTAGCACCTTTTTGAACTTTTTCGGTTCTGGTAATAATCTCAGAATTGCCGTCAATCCGATAGCGTTGGCGACTGCTGAGAATGAGCTCTCTAGCAACAAATTGAGTACCCTTTTGATTGCCCCTTCTGACTGGTTGCAGTTGACCGACAATTTGGCTACCTGCGGGGATTAATACTCGGCCTTGAGCGGTGCGGATGTCTCGTGCTACTGTTAAAGTTAAAGGTGCTGTTTCATCGCGGGTAACGACAATTTTATCTTTTTCATAGCTAACTGGAATGACACTGCCCGATGGAATTCTGATACTATCAAATTGCGACAATTGTTGAGCTTCAGCGGGAGTAGCTACCACCAGCGGCGCACTGGTTCCCACTGTAATTACTAGGGCGAGGATTGCTGCTGTTGTTGAACGCATTTTTTGAGAAGTAATCATATAAATTGTCTCCTGGGTTCGGT
>DMYK01000375.1 GCA_003483675.1 Microcoleaceae cyanobacterium UBA11344 | reverse complement strand
ATAAATTAAAGCTCTTTTCCCGCAACAACGGAAAAGAGCTTTAGTTTTTGGGGATTTATTAGTTATCATCTTTATGACTCGGCGGTTGAAACCGCTTCTACACAAACGAAGTCCGCCTTCGCGGACTGAAGAATAAGAGGTAAAAATTTATGAAGATTAGTTATGATTCCGAAATTGATGCTCTATACATTAGACTTGTAGAAGGTAAGCATCAGTGTCGCACTTTACAGTTAACTGACGAAATTACTTTAAATATTGGGGAAAATGAGTTATTGGTAGGGATAGAAGTTTTAGATGCTACACAGGTTTTAGGTAGTGGAAATGTACCTAATGTAGTGCTATAAAATATAGCTTTTACTGTAGCTTAAATTCGTTCTCCGGCTGATTGGTCATTACTTCCAAGCGATCGACCTCCTCGAACCATTTTGCCCAAGCTTTAGCAATATCGTCTGGGAGTTTGGGTTCAGCTATTCTATTTTGGTGCTTGTGCATCAAAAAGTCGATGAAGTCGCTGACTTCTGGCAAGAATGATTCTGGAAGTTGCTGCAATTTGGCGATCGCGATCTCACGAATAGTCATAATAATTGCCTCTTTCAGTCGTCTTTATTTTAACACAATCATCACAGGCGATCGCCCTTATTGTAGCATTCAAGAGTGGTAGGATGGCAAAGTTGAGCCACCGAGACTACTCAGATTCGATCGTCTTCAAAAACTCGTCTGCTGTGATTACTACCACACCACGAAATGGGTGCAAGACTAGCAAATCCCTGTCACCAGTGATGATATAGTCCGCTTCCCCATTTAAGGCCAACTCCAAAACTTTGTCATCTTTTGGATCGCGGCACTCTTGCACATTGTCAATTATCTCCACCAGAACCGCCCTGTCCACCAAGGCTGCTAAAAATTCCTCCCTTTCTTCACTTGTGACATACCGATTAAATTTTTCGCGCCCCAATACCTCATTCAATTCTTCTAACAGTTCAAGTGATAGTAGTACCTCTCCGTTTGCTAAAGCATATCGAAGGGCGCGATCGGGTTTACTGTTGTCAAACAGAATCGAACTGACAATTGCATTTGTATCAAAAACGTAGCGCATCTTACTCATCAAAAAGAATTGAATCCAAAATTTCTGGGGTCAATCCTCGCGATTGAGCATTCCGACTCATCTCACTCATTACCTCCTCTAGGGGTCTTTTGCGTCGAATTGCATCACTAAGTTTCAGGCTAAGTAATGCCTCTAATTTACGACGCTGTTCTTCGGAAGCAGCCTCAAAGATTCTGGCAACTTCAGCATTAACGCGAATTGCGATCGTTTTAGTTTGCATGATGGTTATGTGATGTTTTAATGACTGTTTTCAAATAAGCCAGAATTGTGGGGGACTTGAACCATATTTTAACACAATCATCACAGGCGATCGCCCTTATTGTAGCATTCAAGAGTAGGCTTTACCGTTATTGAGAAAATGAACGATTGCTGTATCCCCCAAACCCTTTGTAGCAATTGTACTAGCTCCCGCAGACAACACGCTACCGAAACCAGGTATGAACTTTAAAGCGATGTCAGCGATGCCCACCATTCCAGCATTTGCACCAAGAGCTACTCCCCCTGTTACCGCAAAATCTTTAACTGTTTGTTCCGAAAACTCCCGACCAGCAAGCCAGCCAATATACATCACCATAAAAGTTTGAATAGCCGCAACCACTGGTATTGCTGCACCAGGTATCGGGTTTACGGAGACAACGCCACTCAAGCCTGAACAGGCTGCAACAACTGTATTAGCAGCAGTGAGTTGAAAATCTGCAAGGTGCGCCATTCGTGCGAAAGATCCGCGTGTTTCTTTTGGCGTATATTTGATCATTGTTTCAACTAATTTAGTTATATTCCATCGGTAGTCTTCGTCAGGAAGTATCAAGCCATTTGTGCCATCTTCATACTCAGCGTATGCAACGGTTGGAACAACATCTTTTATATGAAAACGCAACTTCTCTCGCTGTTGTAAATAACCATAAAAAGATTTAACTTGTGCGTCAATATTGCGATTTTTTCTCTCGTCATTTGTGGACCAAGTAAGCTTTGGAGGAGCTACTTGATCACACTGGGTTAAAACTCCAATCACGGGCAACCTCCGTTTATATTTCTCATCAATTTTCGTGAGAATAGATATACAAATATCAATATCCTCTTGACTACCACTATGAACTTCTGTCGCCTTGCATAGAAAAAGAACAACATCTGGGCACTCTTTATTTACAGCTTGCATGATGCTTTCAAATGGATCTTTTGCTGAATCGGCTTGCCTCGGAGCTTCTGCTTCCTGTAAACCGCGTGTGTCCAGAATATGTAGTAAATCAACGCCGTTGTGATGATAATCTTTCCATTCAGCCTCGCCTGTCTCTGGCTTTGTATCACTCATTTTTGCAACTCTCAACCCGCATATTGCATTAATTAAGGATGATTTACCAGCTCTAGATCGACCAATTACCATGATTCTTGGTGATCGTAGTCCTTGCATAGCAGAACGTAAATTGTTCAGGTACTCTTGACTGTAGCCTTTAAGGGGAACAAAGTTGGGGAGATTATCAACAATTTTGAGGATTTCTGTTACTAAAGCTTCACTGCGGTTAATCGCCTTATTCGTATCGTCAGAAACAGTCATATTCAAACTCCCAGTTTAGATAGTAATTACGTGTGAAGCCTTGATAGCAAGAAGAATGCGGAAAATCTGAGTTTTATTTTATCAGGTTCGTCCTCAATTAGCAAGGCAAATAGTATATTTGCATTCATTATGACCATACCTGCTGAAGGTCATAGGCATCAAAAGCCACATCGCAACTAATCAAAACAAGGGAATGATTAATCGCTTGTGCCACCAGAATGCGATCGAAAGGATCTCGATGATGCAGGGGTAAATAACGGAATTGAACAGTATCGGCAAATGTCAGAGGAAGAATCGTTATACCCGCAGCAATGAGTTGAGGTTCAATGTCTTCAAAATTGCCCTGTAAGGGGAGTTTTCCAATATTGAGTTTAATTGCCATCTCCCAAAGACTTGCAATGCTCAAGAAAACATCGTCGGCAGATTCAATCTTGTCTCTAGTTGACACTGGCAGATTTGGATCATTGGATACAAACCAGATCAAAGCATGAGTATCTAATAGTAATCTATTCATTCCATGTATTCCTTCATATCCTCAAGCGGCTCATCAAAGTCATCAGGTAGCGGTAAAACAAACATTCCTTTCATTGTTCCGGCAACTCGACGCTTCTGTGTCGGCTTTTCTTGAGTTGAGTTTTTAGCCTGCTTTTCTATCAAAAACTCAATATAATGAAGCACTTCTGTCTGAAGAGACTCAGGGAGTTCTGCTAATTTTTCTAAAATGACTGGCTGTATCATGGTTTCTGCTCGCGATCGCCCTCTCTATTCCATTAAAGCACCAAAACCCAATGTCAGCAACATAATACCCCATTATTTACAGTCCTGGATGCACTCCGACTCCTCGAAACCGGGTTTTTTACGAAAAGACGCGTTCCAGCCCGCAGATTCGCTAAAAAACCCGGTTTCTGGGCCCCCATGCGTTATGATGCGTAATTCCTATTAATATAACAACCGACAAAAACATGACAGCAATATTGCCACCTTGGATAGTTTTAGACTCCCTACTGCACAACTGGCTACTAGAAGATATCGGTAGGGGCGATCGCACAACATC
>DMYK01000372.1 GCA_003483675.1 Microcoleaceae cyanobacterium UBA11344 | reverse complement strand
ATTCCGGCGGGGGGAAGGAGGGCTAAGACGATTGTCGATCGATTATTGAAAGTGGTTGCTATTCCTTAAAAAGCATTGGAATTAATATTATCCACAGTCAGGACACGGCAATGCCCATTGGTGTCAACTTAACTTCTAACCCAGTCACAGACTGCTGTTTGACTATTAGTCCCAGATCCCCCCTAACCCCCCTTAAGAAGGGGGGGACAAGATTCCGATCAAAGTCAACCCCTACTCCCCTTCTTAAGGGGGATTTAGGGGGATCTAGACTTCGCCTAAAAGCGACATTTATTATGGGTTTTAGGCGATTGTTGACACCTATGGGCTCTTGGAGTGTCCCTACAATTAATCGTGGGATGGTGAGATCCTCGCGAGCACTCGTGATTATTTTGGGGTAGGGAAACGGCATTGCCGTGTCCTCCGTTGCTTTTTGCTCACGTCTCAACAGCTTTCTCAAACAGCGCGACTAATTTTTTAGCTTCTAGGGCGACATTGTGTTGTTGAGCAACTCTTTCGGCTCCCGCTTTCCCCATCTCTTCTAGCTTTTCTAAAGGTGCTTCCAATGCCGCACGCATTGCAATCGCTAATGTTTCTACTGAACCGGGAGGAACTAACCAACCGCAAACACCAGGTTCTACTAACTCCGGGATACCAGCAATATAGGTGCTAATTACGGGTCGATTGAGAGCAAGAGCTTCCATAATTACTACTGGCAAACCTTCAGCAAAACTTGGCAATACCATTGCCCGCGAAGCTAAAAGTTGTTGTCGAACTTCATCGCTGCTGGCCCAGCCGGTAATTTCAATATGGTTTTGCAGGTTGAGCTGTGCAATCTGCTTTTCAATATCTGCCCGCAGCGGCCCGTCTCCGACAAATACCAACTGAAAATCCAAGCCTTCAACTGCTAGCAAATGAGCTGCTTCTAGCAATAACAAATGACCTTTTTGTTCGCTGAGCCTGCCAATGCAAACTAAGCGGGGTGCTGCGGGGATGGGGACGTGGGGATGAACTAAAAATGCAGCGTCTACACCACAGTGAATTACGTGAATTTTTGACCAAAAAGAGCGATCGCACCAGCGAAAAAGCTGACTTTTACCGAAGGAACTAACGGCTGCTACAAAGGTCGATCGCTTAATTTTTTCTTCTAAGGAAAGAAGTGTCGCTTTATCAAATTCTTCAGGGCCGTGAACAGTGAAACTATAAGTGGGGCCGCCCAGCACGCGACACAACATTGCTACTGTGGTTGAATTTGTGCCGAAGTGAGCGTGAACGTGCGCTATTCCCTGTTCTGAAAACCAATTTAAAACAATGCAAGCTTCTGCTAAATAAGCTAGATGAAGTATGATGCCTCTTTCTGAGTACCAGCCTACTTTAAATGTTAACCACAAAGCTTCGAGGAATCTAACTGGTTTGGTGAGAGCAACACGGAGTAAACCCGCTCCTAAGCCCTGTATTCCAATACCTAAGATTACTTTCGTCAATTCTTGCTCTAGTTTGTCAGTGCCGTCAACGAGTTCGGACTCGCAAGAGCGGATCGAAAAACGTGCGACTTTCATGCCGCAAGTTTCGACTGCTAGCACTTCTCTGCGGATGAAGCTGTGGCTGACTTTGGGATATTGGTTAACTAAATAAGCGATGTTCATGAACAGGGAGAAAATGTTATGGTTAAACTTAAGATAATTTTAGCCTCTCATTGATAAAAGTCAAGAATTAAACGTAAAGTGCGATCGGACTTGAGATACCAGACTTCTTAAATAAGTCGGGAATCTGGGTATTCTGTTTTTTGAGGATCGCTATATAATAGGATTATCTGTCAAACAGTTTTGAGAAAAAGTTATGTTACTAACTAAGCCTCGCGCCGATCGAGTTGTTTTGTATAATATCAGTTGGCAACAATTTGAGAATTTGCTGGTGGATCTCGGCGAAAGCCGTGCTGCTAGAGTCGCCTATGATCATGGAACTTTAGAAATTATGACGCCTTTACCCGAACATGAATACTACAAAGAAACCATCGGTGATGCTGTTAAAGATATCGCTGAAGTGTTGGAGCAAGATTACGAAAGCTTAGGCTCAACCACTTGGAAACGAGAAATCCAAAAAGCTGGGGTAGAACCAGACAATTGTTTCTATTTCCAAAATGAGGCCAAAATTCGCGGAAAACTCCAGTTTAATTTGGAGCAAGATCCGCCGCCGGATTTGGCTTTAGAAATAGACGTAACGAGTAAATCTATCGGTCGTTTCCCCATTTATGCTCGGTTGGGTGTTCCAGAAATTTGGTGTTATGATTCCGGTGAACTGAAAATTTACAAACTTGAGGGTCAAGAATATATTGAGGTGGAAACTAGCTCAATTTTTCCAACTCTTCCCATACAAGAAATACCAGAATTGATCGAGCAAAATCGTTATGCTGGGCGGCGTTCTCTGCGTCAAGCTGTGCGAGAATGGGCGAGAGAAAAAACGGGTTAATTCTAAGATGTTGTCCTGTAAATGTTGATGAAGTTTGATCATCAGGACTTACGCAAAGCCTATATGTCATGCTGAGTGAAACGCTCCTGGAGCGAAGCATCTCGAAGATTCTTCGCTTCTCTCAGGACAGGATTACGTTGAAATGCGTAAGTCCTAATAATATCTAAAAATTAAACAGCTACCAACTGATTTAGCTGCGATTCACACTGTTGAAAGACATAATTAACAGCCCCAAAAAGTTTGTCAAGTTCATAAATAGTGTAAGGAGTAATGTTTCTGGTAAAAACCTGTCCTTCTAGCTGGCCAAATTGCCAGGTTTTGCCATTAGACACAATCCCCAAAATAGTAACTTGAATTTCCTCGTTAAGTCGCTGCGCGGCAATCATTTCCGCTAGGCACTGAGCCCAGCCTTCTTCAAATTTATCTTGCTTCGCTTCAACTAAAAGCAAATACGGTTTGTCAAAAACAACTTTGCCCAGAGGAGAACGTTTTGCCAAGATATACTCAGGAAAACCTGACAATTTAGTGTCATAGTTGAGAGCCTCATGACTCCACAAAACAAATTTGCTGCGATAGCACTTCCAAACTTCTTTCAGCACTGGATAAATCAAATTTTCGCAAACTGCAAATTCTGAGTTATCAACGACTCCTTCCGTCATCACGGTTTGCAAGTCTTCGCGGAAGTAGTCAGAGACGCTGAAAGCTGTTTCAATCACAAAATTAGCTTCAGTGTAAATCGTCTGAAATTCTTTGACAACTGCACCGATGGTTTTGTAATTACTAAAAGCCATATTTACCTCAATGTGTTTGAGTTATAGTTTCAGATGATTTGGTTTCTTTAGGAGTCAGTCGATCGCTCTTCTATCCTATGCGGAAACGGAAGCTCTTGTAGTTCCCTGACTCCATCGACAATTTCTCTCACATCTTGGGGTACTTCCTCGCCAGAATTTAAAGCCGATCGCATTTGGCGCAACACACTTAAATCAAACAGAGGTTCGCGCCCTGAGCCCCAAGCCAGACACCAAGCAATCGAAATCTCGATCGAATTTGGAGAATTTTGCATAGACAAGTCATACCGAGTCCGGCACAATCAGCCCTATATTATAGCAGAAGCCCAGGCGGACATGATATTAATGATTGCTTCCACCCTGAATAGTTAAGTATCCTACTCCTGACTCCTGACTCCTGACTCCGCCTTATCCTTGGTAACTGGTAATTATTCGACCTGCAATTGAAATCGCCATTATACCAGACTCAGTAAATTTTGTAACATTTATCCTTTGTCTAGTTCTGCACCCAAAATGACAGCAAATAAGGTAAAGTAAATGACACAAGAGTCCAGAGTTCGGGTTGGTGGGTGCGATCGCTCGCGCCAACCCGCAACGGTCGCAAATCCGCCCCTGCGCCAGCAAAACTGGCTAGTAGAGGCGACATTAACAGCTAACCAATAACCCATAACCAGTAACAAAAATGTCTACATACTACTACATTTTGGCCAGCCAACGCTTTTTGCTAGAAGAAGAAGCCCTCGATGAAGTGTTCAAAGAAAGAATTCGCAACTACAAAGAACAAGAAAAACAAATAGACTTCTGGTTAATCAAACAGCCAGCCTTCATCGAAGCACCAACAATGGCGTCGATCAAGGCAAAATGCCCTCAGCCCTCAGCCGCCATTATTTCCACCGATCCTAAATTCATCACCTGGTTGAAACTGCGATTAGAATATGTAATCACTGGTGAATTTCAAGCACCCTCAGAAACTATCCCCGATGCCCTCGCATCTCTACAGA
>DMYK01000171.1:3036-4078 GCA_003483675.1 Microcoleaceae cyanobacterium UBA11344 | reverse complement strand
TCCACCGCACAATTACGGGAAACTGGACATTTGTAATTATCACCGATCGCGAAGATTTAGACAACCAAATATACAACAACTTTGCCAAAACCGGCGCAGTCACCGAACCTGAAAAAGAAGTCAGGGCGAACAGCGGCGAACACCTCAAACAACTATTGACAGAAGACCATCGCTATATATTTACATTAATTCAAAAATTCCGCACCCAAAAAGGCGAAATCTACCCCAAACTTTCCGATAGAAATGATGTAATTATCATCGCCGACGAAGCCCACCGTTCCCAATACGATAGTTGGGCCGCCAACATGAGAACGGCATTACCAAACGCCGGATTTATCGGCTTCACCGGCACACCATTACTCGTCGGAGAAGAAGCCACGCGGCGCGAATTTGGCAACTACATCAGCATCTACAACTTCCGCCAATCCATCGAAGACGGCGCAACGGTTCCCCTCTTCTATGAAAACCGCATCCCCCAACTAGAACTAACCAATAGCGAACTCAATGAAGAGATAGCCGATGCGATAGAATCAGCAGACTTAGATGAGGCCCAAGAGAATAAACTCGATCGCGAATTTGCGCGGGAATTACACCTGATTACGCGAGAGGAACGCTTAGACGAAATTGCCCAAAATATTGTTACTCACTTTTTAGGACGGGGCTACCAAGGTAAAGCAATGGTTGTCTCCATTGACCGCTTTACTGCTGTTAAAATGTATAACAAAGTCCAGCATTATTGGCAACAATATTTAACCGAATTACAAAACCAACTAATCACCGCCAGCGATACGGCGGAATCCGATCCCCCTAAATCCCCTGGGAGTTTGAATGAATTCTCCCCCCTTATTAAGGGGGGCTGGGGGGGATCTCCGGGTTCAAAAACAACCCCTAACGAACGCGAACAGCTAACCGCCCAGATTCAATACATAGCAGAAACCGACATGGCCGTAATCATTTCTTCCTCCCAGAATGAGGAAGAAATCTTTAACAAAAAAGGCTTAACGATTAAACCCCACCGCCACCGTCTCGCCAAAGAAAAACC
>DMYK01000171.1:2728-2864 GCA_003483675.1 Microcoleaceae cyanobacterium UBA11344 | reverse complement strand
GGGCTGATTGTAGACTATATCGGCGTGTTTCGCGACTTGCAGAAAGCGCTGGCAATTTACGGTTCCGCCTCCGGTGGCGATGTCAAAGAAGGCGACACTCCGGTACAATCGAAAGCCGCCCTAGTCGATGAATTGA
>DMYK01000171.1:2073-2698 GCA_003483675.1 Microcoleaceae cyanobacterium UBA11344 | reverse complement strand
GACCAAATCCAAGCCACCACCGAAGCCTTAGCCCGTACCAAACTATGGAATGATGCTGTCGAAGCGATTCTCATAAACGACGATTCCAAGCAGCGATATCTAGCACTAACTCAGAACGTTAAAAAACTCTATAAAGCCATTCTCCCAGACTCCGCAGCCGTTGATTTTAATCCGATTTTATATGCTTTTGATGAAATTACCAAGCGCATTAAAAGTCTAACTCCACAGGTGGAAATTGCCGAAGTCAAAGCCGCTGTTGAGGAAATTCTGGACAAATCCATCGACACTTTAAATTATATCATCCCCGACTCAAATCAACTAATTGACCTCAGCCAGATTGATTTTGAATCCCTCAAAGCCCAGTTTAAATCTGGTTACAAACGCACCGAAATTGAGAAACTAAAAGGAGTAATTAATAGCCAGCTAACGCGGATGCTACGCCTTAATAAAAGCCGGATGAATTACTGGGATAAATTCCAGCTTATGATTGATGAATATAATGCTGGTTCGCGCAATGTGGATGCTTTCTTTGCCGATTTGGTGGAGTTTGCCCAAGAACTAAACCTTGAGGATCAACGTGCAATATCCGAGAATTTGACAGAGGAAGAACTGGCGATTTTTGACT
>DMYK01000171.1:0-2035 GCA_003483675.1 Microcoleaceae cyanobacterium UBA11344 | reverse complement strand
AGGAACTTTTGTCAACCCTCAAACAAGAAAAATTAGTGTTAGATTGGCGCAGGCGACAGCAAACCAAGGCAGCAGTTAAAGTGGCGATCGAGCAAATTTTAGATCGACTGCCAGAAAGCTATTTAACGGAAGTATACCAGCGCAAATGTCAAGAGGTTTATCAGCACGTTTACGAATCTTATTCTGAGGCTGGACGCAGCATTTACACCACCGCAGCTTAAAGCTGAATTGCCACCCACCCACAGCTTTTGTCAAAACTTTATCAAAACTTTATCAAAAATTCATCAAAAATTCATCAACTTTTTGTCACCTTTACTGTAATTTATGATACCGATCGCCCAAATTCCGCGAATCGCCACAAATGCAGAATTTTTAATATTTAATTTCCCTCTCCCCCTCCCCCCCTCACCCCCTTTTCCCTAAAATTTGCCAGTTTTGAGTCACAATTAATGGCACGATCGCAGCGCCTTTTGATACCATTCAATCAAGCGCAGGAATCAGGGAATGCACGGGAGGTGCGTAAATGGAGCTTTTCGGAGAACAAAAACGGTGCTTGGATTGCTTGGTCAACTCGATCGAGCAATTGGGCGGTAGAGTAGAAATTGCCAAGTTAGAACAAATCGCCGAGTTAATCATTCAAACTATGAGGGGGCCTTGGCGCTATTTTCACACGTCGGAACACATTTTTGAGGTTGGGGGGTCCGTCGATCCGATCGAAGTATTGGCGGCGCTATTTCACGACTTGGTTTACGTGCAAGTCGATCAGGGTGTCGGTTTCAATATTAGCAGCGCCCTTTGTCCTTTTGTCAAGGAGGTGCGATCGCACTTAATTATTAGAGATGAAGCCGAACTCCCCAAAGATGCCATATATCAGCTTGTGGCCTCAGTATTTGGGTTTATTCCCGGTCAAATTCTCTCTCCCTTTGCCGGCCAAAACGAATTTTTGAGCGCCATTATTGCTGGGAAATCTTTGGAACCTTTCTTACCAGCTAGTGCGATCGCTCAGATAGCAGCTTGCATCGAAGCTACTATTCCTTTTCGTGGGGTTTCGGCCAGCGGTTTAAGAGCGATCGAACTTTTGCACCAGCGTTTGGTCAGCGTAAATCGTGATTTTAATTTGGGATGGAGTGATGCCGCAACCGCAGAAATTGTCAAGCGATCGGTCAGATTAGCAAATAGAGATGTCGAGAATTTTGCCTCTCCAAATTCCTCGAATTTCTTAGACAATACCTGGAATTTGATGCCAGAAACCAACCACGAATTGAGCAATGTCAATTCTTATACTGTGGGCGGATATCGCAGATCTCTGCAAAAGATGGAAGGATTTTTGAATTTCCTCAAACCCTCACTGGTTTTCCAGCATTTTATGCAAGAACCCGACGATGAAACCTACACTAACCTGATTGCCAGAACTCGCCACAATATCGCAGTCGCCAAACTTTATTTAGGCGTGAAGCTGATTACGATCGCCATTTTGGAAGCTCTTGCCCACCGCTTAGGCCGCGATATTCCCCTCTCAACTATGATGGGAGAATTGCGCGTACCAGGATTTAAAACCTCGGTTTTGGAAGATTACTTGCCAGACAAACAGATCGCCTATCCTCTAGACAGTCAGTTGCAAAGAGAAGTTTTAAACCTGCTAGAAATAGGACGGAATCAAGAATCGCCCTATGATATTAAAAACTCCCCGGTTTCTACGTTTATTATCAAATCTATCGGCTTTGCTGAAACAGAAAAATTTTTGGATAAAGCTAAAGAGTTTTTTGCAGGTCATCTGGCCTCCGAAGAGTTTCTCTCCTACTGCGACCCCGATGTTGTTGAGACTATCTCCACAGGAGTTATGAAACTTTTTGAGAGTAGAAAGACAGCTTTAGGTAAAGTTAAATTAGCTCACAATGCGCTTTCTTAGTCTTAGGATATATAGCCGAAGCAAGGAAGAATAAAGTTTGACAATACCTAGATCCCCGACTTCTTAAAGAAGTCGGGGATCTAAATGATTCGCTCCGCTATTGGTAGGGGTAAGGTGCGCAGTGCG
>DMYK01000172.1:4392-6435 GCA_003483675.1 Microcoleaceae cyanobacterium UBA11344 | reverse complement strand
CCAACATTGAAATCAGAGCATCTAGCCCTCTCCTATCTCCTAATTTTCCTAACCCTAAAGCTAAAGATTTTTTGATTTGAGGCGAGTGCAGAGCCGGATGACCGGTTTTGAGCAAATCAATCAGAATTGCAGCAGAAGAGGCTTTTAATTCCGGCTTTTCGACTCGCCATAAAACAGTGACAATTTCTTGACAAACAGTAGAATTTATGTTATTAAATCGCGCAATTAAGGTTTGCTGCAAATATTCTAAAGCGGTTGCAGTTTCCATCCAGCTTAAAGCGCGAACAGTTTCGATTTGCAATTCCACCGGAGTTATTGCCGATCGCAATAATTCAAATAAAGCAGCCGCCGCTGCATCGGTTTTTAGCCGCCCGATCGCAATTACTGCTTCTGAGCAAACTTCTAAACGGATATCCCATAACAAAGGTTTGAGCAAATTAACTAAATCGAATTCTGCGTCTAGGTAAGCACGAACTCCCAGTGATCGCGCAGCTTCTTTTCTAACCGCTGTCGCCGAATCTTTCAATGCTGCTATCAGTACCCCCGAAATGCGGATGTCGTGAAAGCTACTCAAGGCCTCGATCGCAGCCAACCGCACGGCTACTTGAGAGTCTCTGACTACACTTAACAGCGGTGGGATGGTTTCACTGTGCCGAATCTGAGCAAGTGCTGTTGTTGCAAACAATCGCTCGTCTTCTTCGAGTAGGAGATTTGCCAGAGATTCGATTGCTGTCGGGCCTAAATTCCCCAGGGTTTCGGCTGCGATTTGACTCAATTCTTCGTCGGAATTTTTGACTAATTTTGCTAAAGCTTCAATCACTTCGGGGCGATCGAACTTTCCGAGGATGCGGGCCGCAAACCACCGCTGTTCCCTGTCTGCGTCTTCGTTTTCGAGTATATCAGTTAAGGGTGCGATCGCCACTGTTCCCAAATTGGGCAATATTTTAGCAATTTCCCACCGATCTTGAAAATCGCCCGACTCTAAAACTTGTATTGCTAAACTGACAGCCAACTCTAAATTGACTGTTTCCGGCGGCTGCTGTCCCTTGAGTGGCAGTTGTTGCAAGCATTGGACCAGGGATGGCCAGTTTTGGCGATCGGCAGCGACTTGCGCTTGTTCTAAAATATTAAACATAACTTTAGTTTAGCTGATTTGAGGAGCAAGGTAGATGGCCACTAGCTAAGAATCCGAGATATTTCTCAACTATCTTTTGCTACAATTACACATTCTTTGACATTTTTGTTAATCTATCAAAATGAAAAAAGCCCTGTTTTTAGTAAACCAACACTCCCGAAAAGGGAAACAGCTATTATCTCAAGCCACAGCCGAATTACAAACACTGGGTTTTGAGCTAATTACAGAATCTACAGCCCACCCCCGCGACCTTCCCGACACAATTCGGCGTTACCAAAATCGGGTGCAATTAGTCATAGTCGGCGGTGGCGACGGCACTCTCAATGCAGCCATAGAAGGTTTGCTCGATACTAAGTTACCCTTGGGTATTTTGCCGATGGGAACTGCTAATGACCTAGCTCGCACTCTGAGAATTCCTACATCTTTACCGGAAGCTTGTCAAGTAATTGCCAACAATCAAGTCCGACTGATAGATTTAGGTTGGGTAAACGGCAAGCATTTTTTTAATGTAGCAAGTTTAGGATTGAGCGTGCAAATTACCGAGCGGCTGACTAAAGAAGTGAAGCAGCGCTGGGGAGTTTTAGCTTATGCTTTCGCTGCATTACAGGCCCTTTGGTCAGCGCGACCTTTCCGAGCAGAAATTAGGGTTAATCATCAATCTTTTTATGTAAAAACTATTCAAATTGCTATTGGAAACGGTCGCTATTACGGCGGCGGGTTGACAGTTGCCGAAGATGCAAGAATAGACGATCGGCGACTAGATTTGTACAGTTTGGAAATAAAAAATTGGTGGGAAATCATTGCTTTATTGCCTGCTATGAGGCAAGGAAATCATGCCACTTTACCCAACGTTCGCACCTGGGAAGCTCAAGAAATTGAGGTATATACTAGCAAACGCCGTCCGATTA
>DMYK01000172.1:0-4363 GCA_003483675.1 Microcoleaceae cyanobacterium UBA11344 | reverse complement strand
CCCAAAGCTTTAGCAGTTATAGCCCCCTAATAACTCACAACTTATATATATTTGTGTTGTAGAACAGGCATCTTGCCTGTTCATATATTAGCCAGGTTCCTAGATCAGCCACGGGCAAGATGCCCGTGCCACAATTAATTTATCNNACAGGCATCTTGCCTGTTCATATATCATATCAAGTCCGAGCGATCGCTTACTATAAGACTGACTTGTCATGCTGAGGGTCGCGAAGCATCTCCGAGATGCTTCGCGACCCTCAGCATGACAACTGATCGGGCGGACTTGATATCAACCACTGGCTTTCCGGCCCGTGCCACAATCAGTAAGGTGCGCATTGCGCACCCTACAGATAGAGTTTATGTGTAAGTCCTATATCAGTGCGCATTGCGCACCCTACAGATAGAGTTTATGTGTAAGTCCTATATCAATAATCGCCTCCAGCGCCATATTTCCAGGCTTCAATTAATCGGTGAAAGTAGTATTGCTGCTCCGGTGACAACTTTTTTGCCTGCGGTTCTATGACTTTCCCCAAAGGCTGCAATCCCGTATAAATTCCTAAATTCACATAATGAACCATCCAATCTAACAAATTAGCTATTCCCACCTGCGGGATGATTTTCATAACTAATCCGGGATGGCTAATTGCTGTTTTAAAAAGCGTTTTGGATAAAGCGGGAAATAGCACTATATCCTGAAGAAATGGTTGAATAACTGGTTCTCCTAAATCTTCCATTACCTGAAATACGCTAGCCAAAAGTTGATTAATTTGATTGGGATCTATTTTTTGATTGACAGCAGCACTCATGGAACGCTGAAACAACCAGGTAACTGATAGATTCGGCTGGTACGGTTGCAAAAGTGCGATCGCATTTTGACTGAGACTGTCGCTTGTCAAAGCTTCATCAATTCCCAGAGTCAAGCGTTTGAGGTGGCGCACCATTGCGCCGAATCCTCCGAAGCTGAGGGGAGATTGACTGCCGCTACTGTCTCCGACTGGGAGAATGCGATTCCAAGGCGTTTTGAGGGGACTTTGGCGATAGCATGGAAAGAATCCGTAGAGCGCTCTTTGAAATTTTAGTTGGTTAAGTTCGACGTTTTGATATTGTGGTAGCAGTCGCAAATAGTCTTCAAATAATGTTTCTAAACTGAATCTTTCTGTGTCGGCGTCTAGGTAAGTAAATAGGTAAGTTGTGCGGCCATCTCGTGCGGGAAATGCTTCCCAAAAATATTGGCACTGATTTTGCATTGGGGTGAAGGATGCAAATATATCGCCGGTGTCGTTTTTGGGGAATCCTTGAGCGCAACTACCGACTACTAAACACACGGCGTCGGGTTTTTTTCCTTGTCTTGCTTGTCGCACAATGGGGGACAAGTGTCCCATTGCGTCTAGTAATAATCTGGTTTTAAATATTTTTTTAGCTGCTTCTGAATCTGTAGTTAAAGATTCTACGGCGACTCCATCTGGGTGAATTGTTGCTGTATGAAATGGTGTATTTTCAAATAGTTTGCCTCCGGCTTGGAGGAATCGCTGTTTGAGGGTTTCGAGGAGGTAAACTGGGTCTATGCCGATGTTTAGTACGTCGCGTACCCAGATATCGGGGGTGTTGGGAAAGCTGATGCGGGCTGGGTTGTATTCGGTAGCGATCACATTTTCTATCTCTGCAACCGATAGCAAATTTAGTTCTACGAATGCGTCTAATTCTTTGCGAGAAATGTTCCATTCTTGCTCGCGCCCGCGCAGGGTACCGCGTTCGAGTAACGCAACTCGCCAACCCCGCACGGCTAAGGCGGTACCGATTAATATTCCGAGGGTGCCGCCACTGATAACTATGTCGAAATCGAGGGTTTCGAGGGGTTGTGGGCTGTGTTTTACAGATTCGGGTACGGGTGCGGTGTTTTGTTTGAGGTTTTCCCAGAGTCGATCGACCTTTCGTAAGCCTCCGAGGGCATCTCCAGGCAGTTGAGCAAGAATTTGTTCGGTGAGAGACATCGGTTTTAAGATTACTTTATCTTAATTTTATGCGGTGTCAACAAAATACGATCGCCATTTTTCCAAAAAGAGCGATATTCCTATTTTTTTAGAACAGGCAAGATGCCTGTTCTACAAGAGAATTTATTTGTTGTGGAACAGGCATCTTGCCTGTTCCTAAGCAATTCCCGGACTTTTGAGAATTATCTTCAATCAGTCGCGCTTACTTCTTCAACTTGTAGCCTCGCGCACAAAAATCGCTCACACACAATTGCACCCGTCTCCACACTTCTGCAAACTTCCAACTCAGCTTCGGGTAGCGCTTCAAACAATAAACGTTCCCCCGGAAACACCGTCCGTTCAAAATACCAATTATGAATATTGGTAATTCTAGCAATTTGAATTTTGCTACTTGTATTTATATACCAGCAAAGAATTCGCATTGAAGGATCAGAAATTACCTCAGTGATTGTTGAAATCATATTTTTAACTTGCAGAGTGAAATTGTGTATTTTTGGGAGCCATCTTACTCTTCTAAATATAGCAGAAAACCAGTTTCATGCTAGGGTCAGAGCATTTTTTCGCTGGATTAATTCGCCTGCAATATCCTACCAATCAGGTTAAAAAGGTTCAAGTGCCAAAGAACAAGCCGGCCATCCGCCTCTCACAGGTGCGTTCAGCAATTGACAGTTACCTGCTGCTCCCCTCTGAAATTCGTAGTGACGGCAAAAACTACATTTAGAAGTAGATTTTTTGCCCCTCTCACCAATCGTAAGGTTTAGTTGGCTGTGGGGTGCTTGGCGCTCTAAAATTTGAGTGTTCATCAAATCGCTTTTTAGATCTTCGCTCTCAAGTATGACAGTCTGATATTTGCGGGCGCGTCTATCCCAAGGCATAGTTAACCTTGGTAATATCTTTAGGGATCGTTAAAAATTATATCAATTGCTATCTAAAAAGTCTAGGGATCAATTAAATATTCTCAGGCTCAGCCGCTGAAGGCTGAGCCAGGGAGGCCCGTGCCGATTTTTACTACCTCTAAGGATACACCTAATGATCCTCCCCTAGCTTGCTAAACAAAGTCGATAAAATTGTATTGGAGAATAAAAAACCTTCTGGATCGCTCAACCTCAGATGGCCAGACCTCGGCGGCTTTTCATCCTCTCTTAAAGTTGCGCGAACTCCGTCCGATCGCACAATTTCCACCCATCCTTGCCGCCAGTAAGGCTGCAAACACTGCCAAATTCGATCGACCGTTTTTTCACCGAACTTATCAACTAGCCCAGACAAACTCAGCCCGGATGCTAAACGCAAACCCAGCATCAGCGTTTCTAACAAAACTTCATTTTCCGACATTGGCAAATCTGGCTGGCTTTCCCCAAGCTGGTTTGGGGAATTTCGAGCCGAGATCTCCCGCACCCATTGATAATATGCTTGAGTTTTGCGAGGCCTTGTCAACCGCACCCCCTGCACGTAACTTGCCGCCCCCATTCCCAACCCGTAATAAGCGCGATTTTCCCAATAAACGCGGTTGTGGCGACACTGATAGCCCGATCGAGCGTAATTAGAAATCTCGTAATGTTCGTATCCCGCACCTGTCAAAATTTCCCGCGCCAAACGATACATTTGAGCAGCCGTTTCATCCGCAGGAAGCGGCTGTGCACCTGCTTGAAAGTATCGACCAAAAGCAGTTACAGGCTCAATAACTAAGTCGTAACACGACAGGTGAGTCGGGGAAATTTCCACCGCCGCTTCTAGGGAAGCTTGCCACTGTGTTAAAGTTTGGTGTGGCAGTCCCGAAATTAGGTCTAAACTGAAATTGACAATATTAGCCGATCGAATGATCTCCACTGCTGCAAAAATTTCCGCGACAGAATGCGATCGCCCGCAAGAGAGCAACAATTCATCCTGAAAAGCTTGCGTACCCAAACTAACTCGATTTACCCCAGCCGCCACATATCCTCGCAACTGTTCTAAATTAAACGTACCCGGATCTATTTCTATCGAAATTTCCGCCTCAGCCGCAATCCCAAATTGGCGATCGAGAGTTTCTAAAATATTGCTCAACTGACTCACCGAAAGCAGCGAAGGCGTGCCGCCACCAAAAAAAACTGTCTTCAGGGATGCCCCTAAATTTGGCGTTTCCTGAATTTCCTGACATAGCACGTCTACATATTGCACAATCGTGCCTGAATTCTCGCCATTTTTGCGATCGCCCACGACAAAAACCGGAAAATCGCAGTAGTAGCAGCGACGACGACAAAAAGGTATGTGTAGGTAAGCCGAACTGGGAATACCGGAATTTGCCACTTGCGAACCAGTCTCCAATTCAAATGTTAAATAATCTGTGGTAATGCTCATCACATTTAATTGGGAAATTGACACTTCAAACCTTTA
>DMYK01000044.1:4120-12462 GCA_003483675.1 Microcoleaceae cyanobacterium UBA11344 | reverse complement strand
GAAACTGATATCGTTAATATCGGCTTCAACACCGTAAATACATTCGCGACTCTTGTCAACACCCCATACACCTTGACTAACAGCGCTGCTGCTGGTGCTAAAGGTGTAGCCAATAATGACACTTGCCTCCCTACTTACAGCTATACAAAAGCTGACACCCTTGCTGTAGCGGATTTCTTGGGTGGTTCTTTCTCTGGCAGCACTTCTGTTGCTGTGATCAATTTCATCCGTTAAGAAGCTTACTGGTCATAGGTAATGGCACTTAGGTAAATGTTACCTATGACTATTCAACCATTCAATTTCCCTCTAAACAGAGCACAGAAAATAAATTTTTGTACTCTGTTTAGAATTAGCAACGGTTTGAAATCAAATAAAATCCTGTCTGCCCTTTGATTTTGGTTTGTGAAACTCAGAGTAGGGACTTTATGACCGATCTCTTACTACTTACATTGGTGCTTTCTTGAAACTCAATAAACAATTAGTAAAACTCTGATAAAAGAGGAAGGAGTATATAATGGAAATATGGCCCTCGCCTGACAATTCAGCACTTTCTGGTATTACCGCCGCCGCATCCAGTGCGACTGCTTATTTAGGGGGGACTGGACAGGATACTTTCAGCACCCTTAGACAAACTTCTAAGTCTTCCAATATTGCTTTCATTGACTCCAGTGTTGATGACTATCAAGACTTAGTTAAGGGTTTGCAGCCGAACACAGATATATGGGTACTCAATCCATTACAAGATGAATTAACTCAGATTACCCAAGTTCTAATCGGTCTCAGTGGTATTAAGAGTTTGTCTATCTTTTCTCATGGTAGCGATGGGCATTTACAACTCGGAGCGACAGATCTCAATCTAAATAACTTGGGTAACTATGCCGATAAGCTGACCAATTGGAGAGGAGCGCTAACCAAAGATGCAGACATTCTGCTTTATGGCTGCAATGTGGCAGCTAGTAAGGCAGGTCAGGAATTTGTCAAACAAATTGACCAGTTAACTGGAGCCGATGTAGGAGCTTCTAAAGACCTGACGGGTAGCGCAGCCGTGGGGGGTAACTGGAACTTGGAGTTTTCGACTGGGGCGATCGAAAACCCTAACATTTTGCAATCCTGGGCACAGGAAGGTTACAATCACACACTGGCAACGTTTTCAGTGACTAATACCAATGACAGTGATGCTGGCTCATTGCGTCAGGCAATTGTAGATGCTAATGCCGCTGCGGGTGCTGATACGATCAACTTTACAGGAGTGATGGCTGATACTACTTCAGATACCATTACCCTGACGGGTGGGCAACTGGAAATCAGCGGCGACCTCACAATTAATGGTCCGGGGGCAAGTCTGCTCACGATTAGTGGCAATAATACCGGCCGCGTATTTCAGATTGACCCCGGGGTTAATGCAGCCATTGGAGGAGTCACAATTGCTAACGGCAACGCTTCTGATGTTGGTGGTGGTATTTTAAACAATGGTGGTTCTCTAGGACTCTTCAACAGCACGCTTAAAAATAACGTTGCACAAGCTGGCGGTGGAATTTACAACGCTGGCGGTATGTTGGTGAACGGTGGCACCTTTAACAGCAACATAGTGACCGATTGTGGGGGTGGAATTTACAACGCGGGTGGTCTGGAGGCAAGAAACAGCACCTTTAACACCAACCAAGCACATGTGAACGGGGGTGGAATTTACAACAAGGCAGGTGCTTCTTTGACCGTAGACAACGATATATTTTCCAAGAATACGACGGGATGCTTCGGTGGTGGCATCTATAACAGTGGTGGAGCCGCTGTGACTGTGACTGCCAGTCTGATTAACGATGGCACGGCAGGCTTCCTGGGTGGTGGCATTTGCAACTTCGGCACAATAGTTTCTCTGGATAACACGCTGATTCGAGGCAATAAGGTAACGAGTAGTGGTGGCGCTGCCGGTGGTGTCTATAATGGCGGAACCGCGAATATAACGAACACCAGCATCATGAACAATTCCACACCCGGACAAGGTGGCGGTATCTATAATGACGCGGACACTACCCTAACCCTGAGAGACAATAGCATAGTTTCAGGGAACAAAGCAGCGAGCGGTGGTGGCATTTACAACCTCGGCACTGCCAAAGTTGGAAACAGCAGCATGATCTCCAACCGACTCACATCCTCTAGTGGAGCCGGCCCTGATGTTTGGGGTGACTACATCAGCGAGGGAAAGAATACAATCTACAAGACTGCTGGCAGTACAGGCTTTAGTGCAGCCCTGGAAGATACTGTGATTTACAGCTAAATGGTCGAAATTTGGACGGTGGTTTGACAAATTGTGAAAACTCTGCACCAAACTTATAGGACTTACGCAAAAAAACCCGGGTTTCGACCAGAGAGGTTGACGCAGAAACCGGGTTTTTGACCCCGTGCGTAAGTCTTGACTTAGTTGGGCGATTGTAAGAATAGTGGCTAAAATCGAGGGCATCGTCACCTATGATGTCCTCCATTTTGGCTGTTAATTTAATTATTTTGGATTCATTTTCTTTAAGCAAACATGAAATTCTGGGCACTGAGTTGAGTTGAGTTCACACCTGACAAAAGAACTTTTCCACCCGAACTAGAACTTAAAAGAGTACCATCTTGGGTATCGCTGATCTGAAATGGTGATGTCGCGATTCCTCCTAACAAATCTGAGGCATTAATCGTACCCCATCCCTGCAATCCCATCTGATCTTGATCAGCTTGGAAGTCCTTGATAATATCTAACTCTCCGGTGAGCAAGCTATCACCATTCTGGAAAAGAAAGAACTCGTTGCCCTGATCGCCCCACATCACATCATTGCCAACACCACCAACCAGGGTATCATTACCCGAACCACCAGTCAGGGTATCATTATCATAGCTACCATAAAGTTTATCGTTTCCGTCACCACCGTCCAACTTATCATTGCCTGAACCACCTTCAAGGATATCATCGCCTTCTTCCCCATGAATTTGATCGTCTCCCAGGCTGCCATATATTTTGTCTACGTTGTTGTTTCCCTTTAGTTGATGATCGCCCTCTTTGCCTTTGGTTGTCTTCCCGTCTGCGTCTTTAGTGCCGTCTATTTTATCATTCCAGATAGTGCCATAGATGACATCTGAACCCAGTTTACCGATGACAGTATCCTGCTTAAATTTAGTGTCACTGTTATTCAGTTCCACTATGGTTATGTTAGTATCGCTCTCAAACTGTCTCTGATAATTACCACTAGCCGCGCCTGTGACAAAATCTACGCCATTGTTGCCATCAATATCAGTGGTTGGATTGTACTCGGTAATGGTAACGTGGTCGTTGTCGCGAGAATATCTCAACGTAAGATCGCCGATTTGCTCAGAAGAAATTAACTTCCCATTCATGCCAAAATAATCTAATACTTTCGGCCTTTTGGCATCGGATGTTTCTAACACGAGGAAAGAGGTTTTACCCTCAGCCTGGTTATATTCAGCATTAGGATTTTCAATTTCTTTGGCTTGTAGTTGTAACCCGGCTGCAAAATCGAAAGAGAAGGTTTGATTTTGGGCGACAGAAAAACTAGCAATCACTTTAGCTTCACTGCTAGAACTTCCCTGAGATGTTCCACCAATACCAATTACAACACTGTCAGTAAAGAGGGCAGAGAAATTTGGATCATTGCTAAAAACAGCTTGGGCATCAGCAATAGCAGCAGATACCCCACCTTTGACTAAGGAATCTGTCTCGGCGACAGTCAAAGTTCCTGAAGCCGTTTGACTATAATCGGAAAAAACAGCCCCTCCTGTAGCACGAGCATAGTTAGGATTGGAATTATCAAGGGCAGAACTTGGTTGTAAAAATAGAGTATTCGCCATGATATTATCTGTTTGTGATTCCCACAAATGCAGTTTTTACGATCGTAAATCAATAAATTTGGCTGGTGTTGCCATTTTGGCAGAATTAATTTTAAAGAATTGTTTCTATTCCTTTTGAATAGTTATAGCAACCGCCAAGGCGATTAGGATATTTCGGTCACTGAGCCCTTCGGCTACGCTCAGGATAAACTCCGTCGAAGTGGACATTTCGACTCCGCTCAATGACCAAAGCGCCTTGGCGACTGCTATATCATACTTTTGTTTGACCAGGCCCTAGGCCCTAGGCCCTAGGCCCCTATAGCATCGATCGGCAATTAAAGCGAAAGTCCTAAAAAAATAGGTTGGGTTTAACACAAGTAAACCCAACCTATTAATTAAATGAGACTTAAGAATTTAGCCTTGATTCACAACAATCGGTTTTAAACTTTCCTGCAACTCCGATCGCTCTAAACCATTTTGAACTTCCACAGATTCCTGAATCGGTTTCCGCGCCTCAATTAAACTCAGAGCTTTGTTGACACCTTCAGGTAAAATTACCACCAAACTGCCAGCCGGTGCCTCATCTAAAGCCTTGTTAATGGCTGTTGTTTCATCGAGAATCAACTCGTATTCAACTTTAGGTTGATCTGGGGTTCGTAGAGAAATCGCCTCTGCAATCCCTTGACAAATCAACTCGGCCGCGCTACCGGGAGCTCGCCCGCGTCGATCGACATCTTCCTTGACAATAATGCGATCGAAAATCTCAGCCGAAAGTTGACCCAAGGTTACAAAATCCTCATCTCGCCTGTCTCCAGGCCCGCCAACTACCCCAATCCGCATGCCATCCCAATTCTGCACAAAAGAGCCCAAAGCCTTGTAGCTGTGGGGATTGTGGGCGTAGTCGAGCAAAGCGTGATAGCTGCCCAAATTAAACAGGTTCATCCGTCCGGGAGTTTGACCAACCGATGCCTGAAAGCTTGACAAAGCAGCCCGAATGTCCTCTATCTTCAATCCTTGGGCAAAAGCAGCCAAACAAGCAGCCAAAGCATTAGCAATCATAAACGGTGCGCGTCCGCCCATCGTCAAGGGCACGTTGACCGCCTGCTCAATTCTCAGCGTCCAATCGCCTTTTAAGATCGACAAATAGCCATTCTCGTAAATCGCAGCCAGCCCGCCCGCAGCGGTATGTTTGGCAACCAGTTCGTTGTCCGGGTTCATCGAAAAATATGCAATTTGAGCCTTGACACGCTGCGCCATTTGTGCTACCAGCGGGTCGTCGGCGTTCAAGACTGCATAGCCTTTGGGCATCACCGACTCGACGAGCACGCTCTTGAGGGTTGCTAGTTGTTCCACCGTGTCGATGTCGCCAATGCCCAAGTGGTCGGCCGCGACGTTCAAGACGACGCCGACATCGCACTGGTCGAATCCCAAGCCCGATCGCAAAATCCCACCCCTGGCCGTTTCCAGCACCGCGACTTCTACCGTCGGATCGGACAAAATCAATTGAGCACTCTGCGGCCCAGTATTGTCTCCGCTTTCCACCAAATATTCGCCGATGTAAGTGCCATCGGTAGTTGTGTAGCCCGTAACCTGACCGGTCTGCTTGAAAATGTGGGCAAGCAGGCGAGTGGTAGTGGTTTTGCCGTTTGTCCCGGTAACAGCTAAAATCGGCACCCGGCTCGATTGAGGCGAGGGAAACAGCATATCAAAGACGGCACCGGCGACGTTGCGGGGCAAACCCTGACTAGGCGCGACGTGCATTCTGAAACCCGGTGCTGCGTTGACTTCGACAATGACGCCGTTGACATCGCGCAGTGGTTGGGAGATATCGGGTGTTACGACATCAATTCCGGCGATGTCCAAACCGATAATTTTGGCAACTCTGGAAAATAGCCAGGCATTTTCCGGGTGAATTTCGTCAGTGCGATCGACTGCAATTCCACCAGTGCTCAAGTTGGCTGTCGCCCGCAAAAATACTCTTTCGCCCGCCGGCAATACGGAGTCCATCGAGTATCCTTGTTTTTGCAGCAAATCCAAAGACAATTTATCGACAACGATCCGGGTGAGCACATTATCATGTCCGTCTCCCCGTTGCGGATCACGGTTGACCTCTTCAATGAGTTCTTGTACTGTCAGCTTACCGTTGCCCACAACGTTAGCGGGGACTCGTTCTGCAACTGCGACGACTTGACCGTTGACTACCAAAACTCTGTGGTCGCGACCGGTGTAATAGCGCTCAATAATGATGCTCTTAGTTTTCGAGGCGGCGCTAGCGAGGTCATAGGCTTCTGCTGCTACTTCCCAGGAATTGATGTCGATCGTAATCCCGCGTCCGTGATTGCCGTCTAATGGTTTAATCACAATGGGATAACCGCCAACTTCTTCGATCGCACCTCGTAGTTCGTCTAAATAGTGAATTACCGTTCCTCTCGGCACCGGCACACCAGCACTAGCCAGGATATTTTTAGTACCTTCCTTGTCGCAGGCTAGTTCTACGCCCAAAACTCCCGTGCGGTTGCTCAAAGTTGCTTGAATCCGTTTTTGGTGAATCCCGTAGCCTAGCTGAATCATAAACCTAGCACTCAACTGTATCCAGGGAATGCCGCGAGCTTCTGCTTCCTTAATCAGTGTTTCCGTACTCGGCCCCAGGGCCGCCGTCGCAGCAAACTCTGTGAGGTCTCTTAAATCTTGGGCTAACTCTGTAGACGAGTAAGTGCCAGTATTAGCAATACTCTGGCACAGCCGCACGCCCGCCCTCGCAGCGTAGCGACCTGCTTGTTCGTTTTGATACTCAAGTACCACTTGGTAAATACCAGGAGTCGCAGTCTCCCTGGTGCGACCGAACCCGACCGGCATTCCTGCCATTTGCTGAAGTTCTAGGGCTACGTGTTCTATTACGTGTCCCATCATCGTGCCTTCTCTAAGACGTTGCAGAAAGCCTCCCTGACGGCCAGGGGAACAAAAATGCTCGATTAAACTGGGCAGCAAGGTGGTCAACCCCTCGTAGAAGCCGGGAATTTGAGATGTTTTTTTGTCTGCCAACTCCTCTAAATCCAGACGCATGAGGACAAGTTTGTGGCGTCGGATGCTCCAGTAGTTGGGGCCGCGCAAGGTCTGGATTTTTAGTATTTTCATAGCACTCACAGATGGTATAGGTCGGGGAAATCTTATCGGTAATTGGAGCATTTATTCAATTTCAAGCTTGATTACCCAATAAACTGTTCGCTGAGAACATTTTTGTCCTGAATTTTCAGTTAAGGGCCGCCCAATTTGAGATTTTCGGGTCGATGCCACAGTTATAAACTAGGAGCAACTGCGGTTCAATCAATTTTAGATGTTAGATTTTAGATTAATTCGGTGCTCGACCAGGTGGCTTGTACCTCAAGATCTCATATCGGCTTTTCTACGATCTAAAATTTTTCTCACCACACCTAAAAATCTCTCCTCGGCCTTCTCAAATAGCTTGGCTGTCGATCGTTTGCTAGCAACTAATAACTGATGGCTGGTGATTGATGACGATGATGTTCTGTATTAGTTAGATGTGCGGCATTCAGGAGGCCACCCAGACTCGGAACAGGCAGCAGACGGCATGGCTTTACCTAGGGATATATTGTAGCAATCTCCGTGACACAGGACGTGCAGGCGCAGATTGAACAGACTCAAGGGTTCTGTCGCTCCTACACTAGGCTCGTTGGTATAAAACATTTCCCTAGAATCGACAATAGTCACTGAGCCTTTACCAATGACTTTAATCGTGTCGTCTCCTTCAAATAGGGCGCAGGTGTCTTCATCAATACCTAGAGCCAGAAGCTCCGGGTGTGATGCAACAGCCGAGAGCAAGCGAGCCATGCGATTGCGGTTGTGAAAATGCTGGTCTACGATGATCTCGGGGATAATGTTAAGTCCGTCTGCCAAATCTACTAAAGAGCGGTTCGGGGAGGCGCCACTGCCGCCGCCTGCAATCATCTGATGGCCCATCACCGCAGCGCCGGCGCTGGTGCCTGCGAGGGTAATTTTGCCTTCGAGGGCTGATTTGCGAATTTTCTCCATTAGTGGGGTATCCGCCAGCAAGCCGCAGAGTCGCAGTTGGTCGCCACCTGTGATGAATACGCCTGTACAGTCTTCTAAGTAATCTTTCCACACGGGGTTTTCGCCCTGTTCGCGTTCGCGGATGTCAAGGACTTTGACAACGCTGACGCCCATTTCCTCAAAGATGGTGCGGTAGCGGCTGCTGATCCCTTCTGGATCTCGCGAAGCGCAGGGAATAATCGCCAGCCGAGATTCTGTACCCCCAGCACGGCAAAAAAAGGTGTTCAGAATCTCCCGTCCATGAACTTTGTCTTCGGCTCCCCCGATGACCATAATCGAGGTTTTTGTGCGCTGGGGGATGTGTTCAAGGGCTTGAGATGTCAACTGCTGCATGGTGTGTCTTCCTCTGTTGGATGTGAAATTCAATTTTGCCGTGGCTGTGGATACAATCGGGATTTTCCCGGTGAATATTTTTTGGTGCGAGTGAGGTT
>DMYK01000044.1:2449-4000 GCA_003483675.1 Microcoleaceae cyanobacterium UBA11344 | reverse complement strand
GAAAACCGATCGCCCTCTCAAGGTCAAACTAGAAGCAATGTATCAATAAATTCAAAGTATTGTGCGATTTGACGTTGTTACTCTATTTCCAGACTTTTTCTTGGCTCCCCTGGGGTCGGGACTGATGGGCAAAGCCTTAGCTAAAAATATTGCTGAGGTGAATTTTGTCAATCCTCGTGATTTTACCACAGACAAGCACCACCGAGTTGATGACGAGCCCTATGGAGGCGGGGTGGGGATGCTGATGAAGCCGGAACCGATTTTTGCGGCGGTGGAGTCGCTGCCGGTTCTGCCCCGCCGGGAGGTGATTTTGCTGACTCCCCAGGGAGAACCGATGCAGCAGGCGATGTTTCGGGGGTTGGCTGCTGAGTGCGACCAGTTGGTGTTGATTTGCGGTCATTATGAGGGTGTGGACGATCGAGTCTTGCATTTAGTAACTCGTGAGGTGTCTTTGGGCGATTTTGTGCTCACGGGGGGCGAAATTCCGGCTTTGGCTTTGATTAATGGGGTTTTGCGACTGCTGCGGGGAACTGTGGGGAAGGAAGATTCGCTGAAGTTTGAAAGTTTTGAGGACGGACTTCTGGATTATCCGCAGTATACTCGACCGGCGGATTTTCGGGGCTTGAAGGTGCCTGAGCTGTTGTTGTCTGGTAATCACGGGGAAATTGCTCGCTGGCGCAGAGCACAGCAAATTGAAAGGACTCGATCGCGCCGGCCGGATTTGCTGGGGGCTCAAGATTAGGCGCAATCAGTGAAACGTCTAATTGGTAGCAGGTTCTGGGAAAGGTACTGTTGGTTCTGCAACAGCCGACGGCCCTGGGGCGATCGAACTATCTGAATTGCTGCCGCCCTGAATCGGGAACGCGGGTTGGGTCGAACCCTCGGCTGGTAGAGCTGGTGTCTGGGCTTCGGGCTCAGGGGGCGGCGAGGTTTGGGTCGCTTCTGCCAGAGGTGGGGCGGCTGCGGGGGGCGAGTTGCGGGGCGGTTCTGGCGGCAGTGGTGCAACTTCTGGTACTGATTCCGGCACTGTTTCCGGTGCGATCGTGTCGGCTTGAGGCTCTGGGTTGTCAGAGGCTGAAGACTGCGGTTCAGGCTCTGAAGTAGGAGATGAGGAAGGCTGGGGTTCTGATTCTGGGGTGAGAATTTCCGGGTTTGGGGATGGCTCAGGTTCGGAGCTAGCTGCTTCGGGTGCGATCGGCGTTAGAGTATTGCTGCTGTCGAATTGGGGTTTAGGGCGCTTGTTAAGTTCGATCGGCATCAGAGGGCTGCTCTCGACTGAGGGCTGCCCAAACATCGGCCCGGAATCGCGAGATTTGAGCAAATCTTCCAGAGATGGGAAGGATTCAGTCTCTGGCAAGCCGCTCTTGGCGCTGGTGCTGTTGTAGTGCCATGCCAAATCAAAACCCATCCAGCCTGCAATTGCAGCCGTTACCAGAAAAGCCAGCAGAGTCAACTGTGGCGGCGGTGGTGCAGGTAATCGCATATTTTGCTTGCTTTTTCGATCGGCTGTTACTCGCTCTGTTTCTTGCAGCATGGTAAGCCAATTTTCGA
>DMYK01000044.1:0-2416 GCA_003483675.1 Microcoleaceae cyanobacterium UBA11344 | reverse complement strand
ACAGAGGGGCTGAGGTTGGGTTGAAATTGTCGCAAGTTTACCAGAGGAATGCGATCGCGCAGGGGTGCTGCGATTGGTGGCACGCCAGAGAGTAAGTAGTACAGCACCGCGGCGATCGCGTAGACATCTGTCGCCGGAGTACATTTCCCATCATAGAGGTATTGTTCGAGCGGCGCATAGCCCGGGGAAAGCAAGTTCCTGTGGGTTTGTTGCGTGGGGGCCGTAAAGTCGCGAGCAATGCCGAAATCTATCAGCATTACTATATGAGTGTCGGCTCGCCGGATCATATTTTCTGGCTGGATGTCTCGGTGCAGCAAGTCACTCTGGTGAACTGTACTTACGGCTGAGGCTATTTGCCGAATGTAGTGTAGGGCTTGGGCTTCTGGTAGTGGCCCGCCAGCTTCGACTAGGCTCGCCAGAGTTTTGCCGGGAATGTAGTCCATCGCGATAAAAGACTGTCCAGCTTCTTCAAAAAAGTCGATCGCTCTGACGATGTTGGAATGCTGACAGCGAGACAGGCGTTGGGCTTCGGCGATAAATTGCTGCTGAAATTGGGCGGATTCTGGGTGTTGGCGCAGACTTTCGTTAAGGGTTTTGAGTACGACGGTTTGGTTTAAATGGGTGTGGATAGCTCGGTAAGTGATGCCGAACCCTCCTATGCCTAAAGTCTCGTTAATTGTGTATTTGCCCTGTTGTAGGACTGTTGCTGGCGCTAAGTTCATCTTTTCTTGATGCCGTATCCCAAACTATGCTACCGCCTTTGGGCTATTTCTCAGAGTTAGGGCTGAAGTACGCCCTCTGCGAAGCTATCCCGAAGGGAATCGCTCCCTTGCCCTACTTTTGGCTTTTGCTCTGCTATATCTTTGCATCTCTCGTGATGTTTATTTAGCTGTGACACGAAATTTTGTCTGTAGCGGGTGTTTGAGAACTTAACGTCGTGGCTTTCCAACAAAAATCCCGCTTTTGTGGAGCGGGAAAGTCATCAGGGTGCATCTATGTGTACCACTATAGGGCATGGGGGGTGTCACCCCTCTTGTATTTTGCAAATCTTTACAATTGCCTAGTCTTTTTGTAAATATTTAGGTTTTAGCTTGACTTAGGGGAGCGTATTGTGGTATATCAATTCCGGTTAATTGCTGAGAAATCCTCTACGGGCATTAGGTATTGGGTATTGGGTATTGGACATTAGGGTTACTTTAACCTCCCTTACTGTGCTTCGGCAAATGGTGCAGCAAGTACCAGAATACAGCTATATTGGCGATAAATACCACTAACTTAAGTACAGTTACACCCTCAACTAATTCAAAGATTTCCGGCGGAATACTGATGCCAACCAGCACTAAAACTAAGATGGTTGCCCAGGCTTTTTCATACCACAAACCAACAGCTTCAATGGCAGTTACAACTCCATAAATTCCAGCAGCTAATCCGCTAAATATCAATGTTTTCGGATTGAGTTTGAGAACTTTATCTAAGATGATTTCAATCAATTTGAGTTTGGTTTCTAAGAAATAAGACTCAGAAAAATCTGCCAACAATTGATGATTTTTCATGGCTAACAGCAAAGCGAGGGAAGTAACAGCCAAAAGAGCAGCCACAAAACTTTTGTAAAGGACAATTGCGATTAAACCAGGGGCGCGCTTTTTCTTCACCTTAATTCTCGGAATATATATAACTGGCGATCGGCTTTTCGGGCTTTGAATTACCGACATTTCACAAGAGCAAGAATGCAGCAAGATTTACAGCTATTTTCCTTGAGGATAATGTTTTGCTAAGAAAGAGATGGCATCAGTACGATCGCCTAAATGCCCATCCAAGGTTGCCGCCAACAAATCGTCGAGCATGAGTTTAAACCCAGGCCCCGGTTTGTAGCCCAATGCCTTCAAATCATTGCCATTTAAAGGCGGCTGAACATTCACCCACTTGGTGAAAAATTCCCAAATTTGCCGGCGGGCGCTTCGGGGACTTTGTAGGGCGATCGCAATTAACATCGGCAACTCGTAATTCCTCAACAATAGCACCAATTGACTCGGTAACTCGCACTTGGGCAAACGCTCTAACAGCTCGTTATTGCAGGCTGACAACTCTTGCAGTCGCTTAATGCTGTCAGATGGCAATTGCAGATTTGTGGCGACTTTCCCCCGATATTCCGGTGCTAAATAAGCGATTAAAACTTCCAGTCGCATTTGCCAATCAGGAATATTAATCATGGGGAATGGGGAATGGGGAATGGGGAATGGGGAATGGGGAATGGGGAATTGGGAATTGGGCATGGGGCATGGGGCATTGGGAATGGGGAATTGGGCATTGGGAATAGGGAATTGGGCATTGGGCATTGGGAATGGGGAATTGGGCATAGTTTCTTTTTCTGACTTCTTTCCTCTGACTTTTTCCTTCTTCCCTCGGACTTCTTCCT
>DMYK01000147.1 GCA_003483675.1 Microcoleaceae cyanobacterium UBA11344 | reverse complement strand
TTGCCACTGCTACCAGGGGATTTGTGGTGGCAGTGTCAACTGATTGTCAACGAAGGCTTTACAAACGTTGTCCGCCACGCTCACCGGAACTTACCCAGAGCGACCCCCATCGACCTTGAGGTCAAAGTGTTTGCCAGTTACTTAGAAATCAGGATTTGGGACAGGGGTCAACCCTTTGACTTGGAAGCAAAGCTGCATTCGATCATGAAAGAGCAGCGCGATCCCTTGGACAGAGAAGGAGAAAGGGGGCTGTTATTCATGCACAAGCTCACAGACGAGCTGTACTATAACCGTACAGACGACTCCCGCAACTGCCTGCTAATGCGTAAAAATATTATTTGAGGGCGGGAGGTTCAAACCGCAGAGGGCGACTTTTTTCCTGCGTCTCAGGGATCGGCGCCGCCCCCTGCTGCGTTGCCAGGAAGCCAACCAAATCCCCGGCAACTAACAGGGTGCTGCTTCGATCTAGTGCGAGACCGGAAAATTTGCTTCAAACTAAATATTATGCGTATTCTGATTTATTCCTATAACTACTACCCAGAGCCGATCGGCATCGCCCCCCTAATGACAGAACTAGCACAAGGCCTAGTCAAGCGAGGCCATCAAGTTCGAGTCGTTACAGGAATGCCCAACTATCCCCAGCGCCGTATTTATGAACAATATCGGGGCAAATTCTACCTTACCGAAGAACACCAAGGCGTCACCGTTCAGCGCAGCTACCTGCGCGTCAACGGCCCCCACCCCAGCCTCCTAGACCGACTGCTGCTAGACGGCAGCTTTGTCGCCTCCAGCGCCGTCCAAGCCTTCAGAGGCTGGCGTCCCGACGTGATTTTCTCGACCATGCCCCCATTGCCCATTTGCGTTCCAGTCGCCCTCTACGGCTGGAGTCGCGGTTGCCCGATCGTCCTCAACGTTCAGGATATTGTCTCAGAAGCAGCCGTGCGCGTCGGTTTGGTGAAAAAAAACGGAATCCTAATTCGGATTGCTGACGCTTTAGAAAAATTTGCCTACCACACTGCGAGCCAAGTTAGCGTCATCGACAGCGGTTTTGTCAAAAAATTGCACTCTCAGGGAGTACCCCCGGAAAAAATAGCTTGCGTTCCCAATTGGGTTGATGTCAATTTCATCCGCCCTTTACCGAAGGAAAATAACTCCTTTCGCGAAACTCACAATCTCCAGGGCAAATTTGTCGTTCTTTATGCAGGCAATATTGCCCTCACTCAAGGCCTGCAAACTGTTGTCAAAGCAGCGGCTCGTTTAAAACACATACCCGAAATCGCTTTTGTAATTGTCGGAGAATCAACAGCACTCGCGCGCTTGCAAAAAGATTGTAAAACTTACAAAGCGACTAATGTGATGTTGCTGCCCTTTGAACCGCGAGAAAAATTACCAGAAATGCTAGCGGCTGCTGATGTTAGCTTGGTGGTACAAAAGCGCCGCGTTACTAACTTCAATATGCCTTCAAAAATTCAAGTAATTCTCGCCAGCGGTAGGGCTATTTTGGCTTCGGTTCCTGAAACCGGTACTGCCCATAAAGCAGTGCTGCAAAGTGGCGGCGGGGTGGTGGTGCCGCCGGAAGATCCGAAGGCTCTAGCAGATGGGGTTGAAGATTTGTATCTGCATCCGGCTAAGCTGGAAGCGCTGGGTTTGCAAGGCAGAAGTTATGCTGTTGAGAATTATGGATTTGAAGAAGCTTTGAATCATTATGAGGCTTTATTTGCGGCGGTTGCAGCTAGTCATTCTGAGCAACTATTGGAGCCTTTGCCAAAGTAATCAGTATGGGCGATCGCTCCTGCAAATGAAATCGATCCAGTTGAAAATATAAAATTAATAAAACTGGTTTTGGCGATCGTATTATGGTTGTAAATTTAGCAATTAGCATGGAGTGCGGGAATATATTGTCTGGCAAATGTACGAGAATCGAGTTGATTGGTTTGTTCTGGAAGCTGGTAGATATGTTTTGGCGATCGCGGACGATCGCAGTATAATTCGTTCTCAGGTGTTTCCGGGATTGTGGCTATCGGTTAATGGGCTGCGAGAAGGAAATCGCAGTGAGATTTTTGCAGTTTTGCAGTCAGGTTTGGCAACGGCGGAACATCAAGCTTTTGTGGAAAGATTGAATCGGGAGTCTTGAAAGGGCGATCGGCGGCAGATAACTTTTGCTAAAATAGATTTAACTGAACATTAGGAAAATAACTTGTAATGTTTCCAGAACAATCCTCAATATATTCAATAATACAGCCAGCCACATACTCAGCCAGCTTGACAGGAACAGCATTACCAATCATTTGTTCTAAATCAGACTTATTTCCCTGAAACTTAAACGTCTTAGGAAATGTTTGAATATAACTCCGCTCAATCGTCGTCAAAGGGCGTAACCTCTCATCAATATCGCACAAATCACCTTCATGCTTCTTGTATGTCTTGGGAATTGGACGATTAACACCTCGAACTGTCGGACTAGGTTCGTGGATGCTGAAAACTCCCCTTCTCTTATAGCTTCTCGGATGCCGATAAAAATACTCAATACCTAAATCATCACCTAAATATTCAAAAACATTCATAGGAGTTTTAGACTGATTTTTGGTTAAATAAGAACTCAAAATACCATCTTCTCCATCCAACTGACCAATCAAAAAATATCTTTTTCTAGCTTGTGGAACCCCACAATAGCTGGCATTCAAAACAGCATAACTTAAACCATAGCCACTTTTTTTAAATGTTTCTAAAACTTCCTCTAAAATTTTGCTATTTTGAATTCTGGCAACGTTCTCCATGACAAACCATCTCGGCTTAATGCTAGTAATAATCTTCGCAAATGCTAAAGATAAATCTGCTCTCCCAAGATTTTCATCTCTTTTACCAGCACTGGAAAAATCTTGGCATGGAGGCCCACCAATAATGATATCTGGACTGAAATCACCGATAAATGAACAGACATCTGCTTGTGATAGGTCTTTCTCAAATATCGGATGTTGGAAGTTTTCTTTATATACTTGAATAGCTGGATGCCAGTAGTCAAAAGCTGCTACTACATTGAATCCAGCATTTTGAAATCCGAGTGACAAGCCTCCACAGCCTGCAAATAAATCTACTGTTCTCATTTTTGCAAAGTTACTCTTAGAACCCATGATATGTTAGTCGAATAGATCGGGAGAGTTATAAATAATAGCATCAAATCTCCTCTCTGGACTCAGCAAATTTTGACCACCGCCTAAAATAATTCTTTGGATTTCTTGTTTTTGAATTCTTGGTTGCCTTAATGATTCGGACTTCATGTAAGCATGAGTAAATCTGCCATTTACAGAAAATGCTTTGTCATTTCTTGTATTATAGGAAAGATTATCTATGATTTTTCCATGATTAAAAGAACCGCTAAGGCTAAAGTCATATAACATTTTAAATAACCATATGACTGTTCGAGTATGTCTTGGAATGCCTCTGACATAGCCAAACTTCTTGATTTCTGTCTTCGTTAAATCTATAAACAATCTAGCAAAGGCAAGATTGCTCCAAACAAAAACATCCAAGCAGTGATCTAGAAGCTTTGGTGATTTTCCTTCTGTCTTCCATATAGGCTGCATTAGAAAGGGTTTTTGATATTCTAACATTGAGAGTGAAATTAAATCTATGCTATTGATCATCTCTGGAATATGAGGAATTACAGAAATTGGTTCTGACCAGTCATAAATTTCTGTCAAACGTTCATCTGTCAGAAATTTCATACTAGATGAATTAAGCTTAAGCGTATTCACAATACTACAGGCTAAATAAACTATAGTATCCGGTCTTATTACAATTTCACAACCATATAAATCTTCCGTCAAATTACAAGTTGTGTTGTCTGGTAAGGCTGTCAACTTAATCTCGATAGCCTGCAAGCAAGATCCTAAATCTCTTGCTTGTGTAACTAGATCAACTCCTGGAAGAATACCTGTCACATATTGCTGATCCGGTGTAAATTGTGTTTCAAAAGCATAGAATATATCGTCTGAATTCGGTTCTATTCCGTAAAAATTAGCAGTGCTAATAGTTGAATGTTATACTTCCAGATTTGAGTTGAGCTTAATGTATATGTTGTCAAAATTTTGACTATGCAAGTAAGAGCAAAGAGAGGCTGGAAAGGAGGAATTGAAGCAGTTTTTACCCCAAGCTTCCTCCTGGGTAAAGTCTCGGTTTGAGTGTCTTAGTCCAAATAACCCTAGCTCCTGATTTGGCGTATTGCTTGAAACCACTGTTTATAACCACAAGCAACGGTTCAACCAGTCATTTTACTCTGTGCTAGCCACATTGCGCCAAGCTAGTGTATTTTAGATAAACCCCTCCCCATCCCAGAAGTCACCACAGCCTGTCAGCCCGACACCACGGCCGATCGAAAAGAAAACGCTAAAATAGTAATAGACATCCTACAATTTCGGAGTTAGTTCTTGGCACTTGCATTGCCCCGGCGCGAAAGCGTTCTAGCTTGGCTGTCAGACAGAGTTCCTGCTGCTCGCATCAAACATATCCTCGGAGTCGAACAGGTAGCAGGTGACTTGGCTCGCCATTACGGCCTCGATGAAGCTAAAGCCCGATCGGCCGGATTGTTGCACGATTTGGCAAAATACTTCAAACCTCAATTGCTGCTACAAATAGCCGCAGCCGAAGGTTTAGAGTTAGACTCAGTGTTGGAAGCACACCCGCACCTGCTGCACGCAGACGCGAGCGCGATCGTCGCCAGAGCCGAATTCGGGGTAGTCGATCGAGAAATTTTGGAAGCGATCGCCAATCACACCCTCGGAAGACCAAACATGAGTCAACTCAGTTGTACCGTATTTATAGCAGATACTATAGAGCCGAGCCGCGGCAACACAGCCGAACTAGAAGCACTGCGGCAGGCGAGCGTGCAAAATCTTTATGCGGCAGTTTGGCAAACCTGCGATTATTCTCTGAAATCCTTGCTAGAAAATCGGTGCTACATCCACCCGCGCAGCGTACTCACCCGCAATTGGGCACTGCAAATGGCTCGATCGAAAGAAACAGGGAATTCGACGAGGGAGTCGATCGCCGCCTGCAATCAAACTGGTTTGTAGTCAGGACTTTAGTCCTCAGTGGCCGGACTGCCGCCGACNNGTTTTCACTACAAACTTAAAACAGAGGACTCTGAGTCCTGACTACCAACTTCAAGACAGTTGTATCAATTGTATCAATTAGGAACTCAAACAATTAATGTTAGATCAAACCCAACTCCAATACACCACCAACTCGCCTTCAACTGCCAGCACATCCCCAGACGAAACTCGCCCCCTAGCTTTGACAATTGCTCAAGCTGCCGAAGACCGCAAAGGCGATAATATCCTAATGCTGCGGGTATCAGAAGTATGCTACTTAGCAGACTACTTTGTGATTGTGACCGGATTTTCCAACGTGCAGGTACGAGCCATCTCCCAAGCGATCGCAGACCAAGTAGAAGAGGAATGGCAACGCTTACCACTACGCACAGAAGGGCAATCAGATGCAAGCTGGGTGGTGATGGACTATGGCGATGCGATCGTTCACATCTTGAAACCTCAAGAACGCGAGTTCTACAATCTAGAAGCGTTCTGGGGGCACGCCGAACGCATTAACTTTTCTCAGTAAGCCCAGAGGATAGCTAATGTGAAAGACGCTTCTGTTTCTATTTGTCCTGTTCCGCAAGAACAGCGACCGGTCAATGAATACCAAGAACTTAAAGAATCCTGGTTTTTTAGTTGGGGAACTCTCAATTGGCCCCAGTATCTGGCAAAACTTGCTTGGGTATGGGGTTGGAGTTGCCTGATATCCGGGCCGATAGCTGCGGCTAGCTTTTCTCCTGTCAAATATCCAGCTCAGTTTGTCCTGTGCGCGATCGCCGGTGCCGGTTTTATTCTAGGATTAGCTTTGCTACGGCTGTACTTGGGTTGGTTCTACGTGCGATCGCGCCTATCCAATCCCACAGTCGTCTACGAAGAATCCGGCTGGTATGACGGTCAATCCTGGACTAAAACTCCCGAAGTCTTACTTCAAGACCAGTTGATTGTCAACTATCAGCTAGAACCCATTCAGAAGCGTCTGCGACAGACGTTTTATGGTTTGGGATTATTGCTGGTTGCCGGGGGAGTAATTTGGAATTGTTTGTAATCAGGAATGGAAACAGGGGAGTTATGAGTTTTGAGCGATGAATTCTTGTAGAAAGATCGACTTTCCAACTGGCAAATCGCAACTTATAATTTCCTCAAGCCCAATCTAAAATGAAAAATCTAACATCTAAAATTGATATGACAAGGGGAAAACGAACCCAAGCTCCCGAACTGGAAGTCAGATTGCTGCG
>DMYK01000148.1:1732-4637 GCA_003483675.1 Microcoleaceae cyanobacterium UBA11344 | reverse complement strand
AATTCAGAATTGGGAAAATGACTACTGACAACTAACCGATGAACCAAGCATTCCCCTGGCTTTAGCTCTGGGGAGTTGTCAATATTCTGTCTTTGTATAAGCCGACAATCCGATCGATCACTTCGGCAATACTCAGACCATCTGTTTGGATTTCTACAGCATCGGCCGCTTTGCGTAAAGGTGCAACCTCACGGGTACTATCCTTTTCGTCCCGCTCTTCGATGTCTTGTTCCAACTGTTCCAAACTGATGTCGGCTGCGCCGCTGTTTTTAAGTTCTAACAACCGCCTGCGCGATCGCTCTTTTACCGAAGCTGTCAAAAAAATCTTGAGTTCCGCATCCGGGAACACGTTAGTCCCAATATCGCGGCCTTCAGCCACAATGGAGCCTTTGATGCCACAACGCCGCTGCTGTTCGACCAAAAACTTACGCACGACGGGATGAGCCGCCATTTCCGAGACGCGGGATGTCACTTCCAAACTGCGAATTGCTTCGGTGACGTCTTCGCCGTTAATCTTCAGCATCAAACCCGATGTGGGGTCGAGATTGTATTCCAAATAGCTCGAATTGACTAATTCGGCGATCGCGCATTCGTCGGAAATCGGCGTGTTTGTTGTCATCGCCAGCCACGTCACGGCTCGATACATCGCCCCCGTATCGAGATAACACAGACCCAGAGCTTGGGCGACTTTCCTCGTGACTGTAGATTTGCCAGCACCGGCCGGGCCGTCGATCGCCACAATTGGCCGACGATTCCTCAGAATTATATTGTCAATCAACCGAGTAGAACCGATTCTGGCTGCCACGGCTAACAGTCCCGCTGTTTCCACAACGAACAATGGTGCCAGAGTGTTGGGATCGACGAGTTCTGCGTACTCAAGCTCGACTGCGGTTGAGGCCACTTCTGCTTTGACGGCAGCGAGTATGGCCGCCGCTGTGCGATCGCCTGAAGAAAAAGTTTTCAAGGCTTGCTGTAGAGCGCGGTAGAGTACCGAGGCTTGCTGTTTTTGCTCTTGTGTTAAATATTGATTGCGAGAACTCATTGCCAGTCCCGAAGCTTCACGGACGATCGAACAAGCAACAATCTCTACAGGCCAGTTAAAATCTGCGACCAGTTTTCGGATAATTGCTACCTGCTGGGCGTCCTTCTGACCGAAATAAGCTCTTGTCGGCTGTACCAAACTCAAAAGTTTAGTGACGATCGCAGCTACGCCCTGAAAATGACCGGGCCTGGATTTGCCGCACAGAACCGATGTCATCGCCGGCGGTGGCACAACTTGAGTCAAGGATGAAGGGTGAATCAGTTTTATGGCCAGAATCTCAGCTACTGAGTTGGCTACATCGACGGCCGACTTCCCAAACATTTCCTGTTCTGAGGGAGCAAAAATTGCATCAACTCCTGCTTGTTCGCACAGCAGCCGGTCTTGCTCCAAGTTGCGGGGATAATCTTGAAAATCTTCTTTGGGCCCAAATTGCAGCGGGTTGACAAAAATGCTGACCACGACGATCGCATTTTCTTGCCTGGCCCGCTGGATTAAGCTCAAATGTCCGGCGTGCAAAGCTCCCATCGTCGGCACTAAACCGATTTCTTTTTTAGGTGCTGCAGATTTTTGGGAATTTAAGTGGCAGCCTAGAGCTGCAATGGTAGTAAACAGGCGCACCGATACACTCCTGAAGGCATTCGTCTGTTGTATTGTGCCTCACAGTAGCGTTCAACGTCCAACTGTTTCTGGCGACTTTGGTGCGATGACTTCGATTTCCACCGGAGCAACGCCACTGCTGATCATTCCGAGCACGCTGGCGGCGCCTAAGGACAAGTCAATTAGCCGATCGCCCACGTAGGGGCCGCGGTCATTGATGCGGACGACGACCGATCGGCCGTTATCTAAATTTCTCACCAATACTAGAGTTCCGAAAGGCAAGAAGCGGTGGGCTGCCGTCAAAGCATATTGGTTAAACGGTTCGCCACTGGCGCTGAGGTTGCCGTCAAAGCCGGGGCCGTACCAGGAAGCCCAGCCACTGAGTCGCACTTGCATCGGGCCAAAAGAGAGCGCAGGCGGTTCTGCTTGTGGCTGACCTGCGACTGCTTCCAGGGGTGGGGCGTTGCCCAGGAGTCGGCGCAGCCGATTGGTTGCTTGCAGGGCGTCTAGGCGGTCGTCGCTGGTGGTGTCGGGGAGAATTGTTTTGGCGTTGATGTCTACCAAGTCCTCGCCGTTTGCCTGGATCAGGTAGCGATCGCCATTTTCCCACTTGACGGTAATCCTGTTTGGGTCAACGTTGTTGCGCGCCAACTGATTGAGTCTTGCTGCTAAGCTTGATGCCCGCCACACTGGGTCCGTTTCTTGGTCGCGGTCATAGCTGGACTTTTTCCGGTCTGAGGGATTTTCTCCCTCGCCCGCTATTTTCAACTGACTGCTGGCTTTTGATGCGTTGGCATCAGTTTTTCCGATGGTTGTATTTGTTTCCCGACTCCCGTCTAGAAACGTGATCACTGGAATGTTTCGCACGTAGACTGTCGCTGCTTGTCGCCCTTCCCATGCGTGGGACTGAATTTTGGCGATCGAGTCTCGTTCAATGTCAGCTCTTGCTTGGTACTGATATTGTCCGACTTTTTGTGCTTCGACCCTAGTCGCGTTTAACTGCGGGGACGTTTGACTGGAAACTACTTGCTTTTTGCCCTGATTGTTTTGTCCGGCAGCAGCAGTGGCTTCTGCGTGACAAGATGATGCCGTTCCTACCACAGGAACTAAGAGGACAGCTAGTAGACCACCAACAAATTTTTCCTTCATATGTCCATTTTTGTGAAGAGCCATTGCCAACCGAGGTTAGGGGATTGGCCAGCTTGGTTATCTGCAAAAGTGAGAATTTTCACCTCTGCCCTTCGCTATTCCCCTTCGAGTCGAAAC
>DMYK01000148.1:1289-1578 GCA_003483675.1 Microcoleaceae cyanobacterium UBA11344 | reverse complement strand
AATCTTCACAGTTCTCGCTCTCAGAAAATGCTTTAATGGCAGTGCTTGCAGAGTTTTTAGCAATGGCAAGATCTTTACAAATCTTCACAAATCTTTACAAAAACTGAGAGTATTTTGTGATCAAATCTCAAATCTGAAATCTCAAATCGCTAGACTTGGCAATAAACTAAACACTAGAAATCGACGCAGGCGGATTTATGGACTATCGAACAGCAGGTGTGGATGTTGAGGCGGGCAGAGCTTTTGTCGATCGCATCGGCAGTATGGTCAAAAGCACCCATCGATCGGG
>DMYK01000148.1:317-1180 GCA_003483675.1 Microcoleaceae cyanobacterium UBA11344 | reverse complement strand
GTAGGTATCGACTTGGTAGCAATGTGCGTCAATGATGTGCTCACATCGGGGGCGGAACCGCTATTTTTTCTCGATTATTTGGCGACGGGAAAGTTAAATCCTGAACAATTAGCTGCTGTGGTTGCTGGCATTGTTGATGGTTGCAAACAAGCTGGCTGTGCTTTGTTGGGCGGGGAAACAGCCGAAATGCCCGGTTTTTACCAAGCGGGAGAGTACGATTTGGCTGGGTTTTGTGTGGGTATTGTCGAAAAGAGCAAATTGTTGGACGGTTCGCGGGTTAAAGTCGGAGATGTGGCGATCGGCCTGGCTAGTTCGGGGGTACACAGCAACGGTTTTAGTTTGGTGAGAAAAATTGCGGGCGATTTGGGTTTTGACTGGAATTCCCAACCGGAAAAATTAGGTGGCAAAAGTTTAGGAGAAGTCCTATTAACTCCCACTACAATTTATGTGCAGCCAGTCCTCGCAGCAATTAAGAGTGGTTTGGATATTCACGGCATGGCCCACATTACAGGCGGCGGTTTGCCGGAAAATCTGCCTCGCTGTTTAGCTGCAAATCAATCTGTGAGAATTGATACTCATAGTTGGCCAAAGTTGCCGATTTTTGAGTGGATTGCTGAGGCCGGCGATGTGGCTACCGCAGATATGTTCCATACTTTTAATATGGGCATTGGTTTTGTCCTGTTGGTCGATCACACAGATGTCGATCACACAATTCAATGGTTTCAATCTCAGGATATTCCTGCTTTTGAAATTGGCGCAGTAATTGACGGTAACGGAGAATTACTGATGGGGTAGATTAATTTTAATTGATTGAATTAAAAAAAAACGCCGTTTTTTTTAGGGTAAAAGGCTTGACTTTCGCC
>DMYK01000148.1:0-222 GCA_003483675.1 Microcoleaceae cyanobacterium UBA11344 | reverse complement strand
AGCAGTTATAGATGTTGAAGGAATCAGGAATCAGGAATCAGCAATTCCGGGCGGTTTCAGCGATTAAGAACGTCCTCACCGCCGCTCAGGTTGCTATATTGACGGTAACGGACTAGTCATGGACTAACTTAATTTTAATTGATTGAATTAAAAAAAAACGCCGTTTTTTTTAGGGTAAAAGGCTTGACTTTCGCCGCTGAATCAAGTATAATCTAAGAATGG
>DMYK01000640.1:9267-9785 GCA_003483675.1 Microcoleaceae cyanobacterium UBA11344 | reverse complement strand
ATCATAAATTATTCTAGGCGAAGAGAACGCACAGAATAGAGAAAGAAGAAAAAGAAGAGAAATATATAGCAATCCTTGCAGGAGTCGTAAATCTTTTTACCCCACCCCAACCCTCCCCTTAGTAAGGGGAGGGAGTAAGAAATTCACAAATGATTTAGGATTGCTATATGTTGTCAAAGAGGTTAGCCCAAGGTGTTATCAAAGAGGGCAGTTTGGTATGAAAGTAATTTTGAGTTTTTGTTTGGTTTGGGCGTTACTTTTGTGGAGTGGTGATGCGAGGGCGGGGGTTTTGGGCGATCGCCTATCGAGTTTTCCTAATTGGGAGAGCAAGCCGACTGTGGCTGTAGCCAAGGGAGATTTGGTGTATCCAGACTGGATGGCGGGAAATTGGAATGTTGCGAGCACTTTGGTGGATTTAGCCGCTCCTTTAGCACCAAATATTGTCACTCCTGGCTTTGAGGGAAACCGACAGTATTTACAGCAGCCAGTGTTGTTTAAAGTGCGGTTTCAACCTGAGA
>DMYK01000640.1:2841-9192 GCA_003483675.1 Microcoleaceae cyanobacterium UBA11344 | reverse complement strand
AAGGCTTATTTGGGCGATGGCGCTGTACTTTCGGTGAAAGTCGATCCGCACAATCCCAACCGTCAAATTACTATTTTGAAAGGGGAACGAAAACTGGTTTCAATTGTCACCAGTCGGGGAACTGAGACACCGAATCAGGATGAATTTGTATCTACAGAAATTTCTCAGCAGGTGTTTCGGGGAGAGTCCGATATTTATTTAAATGAGGTGGAAACAACTACGGCTTATCGAGTTGTTAGGGGTGAGGAAAATAGCGGTTCTGCGAGTAGAAAGATTGAAGCCGATCAGGTGACAGCGATTTATTTGTCGCCGCAAGACCCCGATTATTTTGCCGCTGGGGGGCATCCTGTGGCTTTGTACCGATATCGGCTGGAGTTGGTGTCGGGAGAATCTGTTAAGAAGAACGACAAACATTATTGAGAGAGTTATAGAGTTGGCGAAATAACGGACATTTTTTTTGAACTTCATTCGGATCGATTGACATCAATAGCAAAGGAGTATGTAATCCTTTAGAAAAGCGTGCTTTATCGCGATTACTCTCATGTTCAACAATTGTTGAAGCAATTAATACTTCTGATAGCTTTTCTCGGCAGCTATCTTTATCATAATCATATTCACTAAACGATTCTGGAATATCAAACCGAACATTTTTTTCTTGACTCAGCCACCAACTCATACGTTTATGTCTGCCTCTAAAATCTGAATTTTTAGCACCTTACCCGTATATCTGCCAACAAGTCAAACCGAATTGTTGCGTAATTCTGGAAGAATAAACTAATTTATTGTGAAGTGAGGATTTGAGACATCTATGCTAATTCTCCTTGTCCTCCGTAATTAGATCGCGATTCAAAAATTCTTCCAACAATTTGAAAAAATTATCTAGGGCATCCCTTTCATCAGCAGAAAAGAAAAGAATTATACTGTCCCATCCGTGACTTGACGTAATTTTATATCTTTCCTGTATCCATTCTTGAAATCCATCAAGTTGTTGTTGTTGTTCTGTGTCGGGCAACCCAAGTTCCGCTCTAGCCATCTCATATCCATTTAAAAACGCACGCAAGCGGCTAATTGAACACTTGCCCAAATACATACCCGGTCTTTGTTTGATTCTTTGCAGTAAATCAAAGAAGTATTCATTTTTAACATCTAGTTTATTAACAACTTCGGCTACCATAAAAAGAGTCTCCTATTAAAAGTCTTCTTCTATCACTATAAACTGTAAACCATTGAATATTTTACCGTGAAATAGCAGGTTTGCCATCCATTAGTCTCTAGTAAGCCCATCCGGGTGATGGTTGTCAAAAATAGTTTCTATGCTGTTGATAACCATAGCGATTCCTTCGTGGCGGCCATTTTCTGAAATAGCATCTCCCGGTACGCTATCATCATAAATGCCACTGTTGCGACCTCTTCCGTATCCATTGTACAGTTTTATACGCTTCCCATGAATTCCTTGACTGATCAAGTAATCTCGGATTTTTATGGCGCATTCAACACATTGTAAATTTTCATATCGATCGACAATAGCTTTAATTTGAAGTATTTGCTTAGCACTAATTCACTCATCCTGTCAATGTCAAAAAAATAAAATTTAGTGCAGGCTTTTCGGCTTACCCTACAATAATTTAAAATTTGCACGTTCAGATACAGGACCTACGCACGCTCCACGGTGCTGCAAGGGTTTGAGATTCTTCGCTAAGGCTCAGAATGACATCATTACGTTGTTATGTCGTAAGTCCTGAGATCATCACCGATCGCCCAATCTAAAATTAATCTAAAAAATTAAAAGGTGAAAAATTAATTTTTCACCTTTTAACTCTCGACTCTCGACTTTCAAATTGTCTGTTACTTCACAAACTTCTTGAATGCCAGTGTCACGTTGTGGCCGCCAAATCCAAAAGAATTAGACAGCGCCACATCAACTTTTAGATCGCGACTTGTATGCGGAACATAGTCCAAATCGCACTCAGGATCGGGATTTTCCAGATTGATTGTCGGCGGGATTTTGTCGTTGGCGATCGCCATTACCGCAGCTACCGCCTCAATTCCCCCAGAACCGCCCAAAAGATGACCGGTCATTGACTTGGTAGAACTAATTGCCACTTTGTAAGCATGATCTCCCAAAGTCTTTTTAATCGCCTTCGTTTCCGTAGAATCGTTGGGAAGCGTGCTAGTACCGTGAGCATTGATATAGCTCACCAGATCCGGCGTCAAACCCGCATCCTTGAGCGCTAAAGCTATTGCCCGCGCCGCACCGTTCCCCCCCGGTACTGGGGAAGTCATGTGGTAGGCATCGCAAGTTAAGCCGTAGCCGACGATTTCTGCGTAAATCCGGGCTCCACGGGCGATCGCATATTCCATTTCTTCGAGAATCAGAATGCCAGCACCTTCGCCAACCACAAAACCATCCCGATCGCGATCGAACGGACGGCAAGCATGAGTCGGGTCATCATTGCGAGTCGAAAGCGCCCTCGCCGCAGCAAAACCCGCCACGCACAAAGGTGTCACCGCCGCTTCCGTACCGCCACAAATCATTGCTTGCGCGTAACCCCCCTGCACTAGGCGAAACGCATCGCCCACCGCATTTGACCCAGCAGCGCAAGCCGTCACTGTACAAGAGTTCGGCCCCTTAGCGCCCGTTTGAATTGCTGTCAGGCCAGCAGCCATATTCGCAATCATCATCGGAATCATAAACGGGCTGCATCGTGAGGGGCCCCGATTCAGATAAATCTCTTGCTGGTCTTCCAAAACCTTTAAGCCGCCAATGCCAGTGCCCAGAATGACGCCGACCTGTTCTGCGTTCAGGTCATTAATCTCAAACTTCGCATCAGCCAGAGCCTGTTTGCTGGCTGACACCCCAAACTGAGCAAAGCGATCCATCCGCTTTGCTTCCTTGCGCTCTAAATAGTCGTGTGGGTCGTAACCCTTCACTTCTCCGGCCATGCGACAGTCGTGTCGCGACGGGTCGAATAAGGTGATCGGGCCTATACCATTTTTCCCAGCAAGCAACCCGTCCCAATATTCGGACAAGGTATTGCCGATCGGTGTAATCGCGCCGAGACCTGTAATAACAACGCGCTTACGCTCTAAATTTGTCATGATTTCACTAAATTAAACCAAAAAAGTTAAACACCCAGAACGCAGAAAAAAAGAGGAGTTTTCAGTTTTCTAACTTCTCTCCTCTTAGGGAAAAGGCAGGTATTTTATGCTTTTGGAGCTGCAAGTTTGCTGCTGATGAAATCTAAACAAGCTTGAACCGTGGTAATTTTTTCGGCTGCTTCGTCTGGAATTTCAATATCAAACTCTTCTTCCAAGGCCATGACCAACTCTACTGTATCTAAGGAGTCTGCTCCTAAGTCGTTAGCAAAGTTGGCTTCGGGCTTGACTGCATCCTCATCGACTTCCAGTTGCTCTACCACGATTTTCTTGATTCTCGCAAAAATAATGTCGTCTTGACTCATAATATCCTGTCCTCATTGGTTGCTGCGTATCTAATCTTATCCGAAAGGGGGATCTGCAAGAGAAACCCTTGCCGCTTTTCTAATTGACCCTCTGTGTAACGTAACCGCGTATATCACCCCGATCGAGAATACGGCCCAAGCTGAGGCTCTTCCGATTGTGCGATGCTGTGTTGTGAAACCTTTGTGGAGAATTCTTCTAGTCCTTTTAGTCTGGCGTTACTCGCTCAGGAGGGGCCTGGCGGCACAGTTGAGCCTCAGCAGATCGACTTTGACTCTTACAGATCGCCTCTCGGCGGTCGGCTCCAACGCAGTGTTAGGTGGCGGTCAACTTGGAGCGACGTTTTGCCATAACTCGGCTGCAACAAATCTCGACAGATGCCCCACATTCGTGGTCGCAATTACAACATCTGGAACTCCAAGAGTCATAGCTTGAGCCACCAAAATCATATCACCGTCAATCGTTTTGTCACCTGCTGTCGGTTGCCCTTGCTGACGAGCTTGTGCCCAAAGTTTTGCAGATTGGCGCATCGCAACCGTTCTAATCGGCAAATACTCAATCAACTTGGCTAAATCATCTAGACGAGCAATGCCTTTTGTCTTGTTTGCTCGCAATAACTCACGGCGAACCTCATAGTCCGCAATCTCTGGAATGATCGTGCGACTCCCTGATGTGATGTGAGTTTGGAGCCACTGGGCACAAGCCACACTTTCAGGAGACAGCTTTGGATTGGTGATTAGACCGAGTGGTCCTGCATCCAAAATTATGACTCGGCTCACCAAGTTACACCCTTCATCTCAACTGGGAACAATTTACGCTCAGAGAGACGATCCTCATCCAATGCACGGATCAAGTATTGACCTGTTTCTTGCTGTTCCTCAATATCTTCATCATCTATCCAAGACTGAAGTAGGTTAACTGCTTGAGTTTGTTTTTGTCTTAAAAGAATAAAGCTTGCTAAAAGCTGCAATGTCACGGATTCAATTGAAAGCCCTTGCTGGTCGGCTTCCCGCAAGAGATATTGCTCAACTTCTGACGATAGGTTAAGGGTTAGCGTCATGGATATTCTTTGGTATGTACATCATATTTTAACCCACATTCCGCACCTACTATATATATTGTCTAAAACTAGGTAAGGATATGGAGATGGGAAACGAAGCAGAAAGCATCCCAATTTCGATCGCCTTCCTTTCTTGTTCCTTTCCTGTTCTCCCCAGCAGAAACAATTATGCCATCCCCAAATCTCAAATATGCTTACTTTCCCGGTTGCGTGGCCCAAGGGGCTGCCCGTGAACTTTACCTGTCTACCCAAGCTCTGACTCAAGCCTTGGGCATTGAACTGGTGGAACTCAAAAAAGCTTCCTGCTGCGGTTCTGGCACTTTTAAGGAAGATTCGCAGTTGCTCGAAGATACCGTCAATGCTCGCAATATTGCTTTGGCTGAGGAATTGCATCTGCCTTTACTCACCCATTGCAGCACTTGTCAAGGGGTGATCGGTCATGTGGACGATCGCCTCAAGGATTGCCAAAAAACCGATCCCAACTACATAGACAAAGTTAACGGTTTACTCGAAAAACAAGGCTGTTCGCCTTATCAAGGTACTACGGAGGTGAAACATCTCCTGTGGGCGATCGTTGCCGATTACGGTTTGGAGGAAGTTCAAAAGCGAGTTACCCGCAAGCTTTCGGGTTTGAAGTGCGCGGCTTTTTACGGCTGTTATTTGCTGCGAGCTCAGGAGCATTTGGTCTACGATGACCCGCACCAGCCGGAATCTATGGAAAATGTGTTTCGGGCGATCGGGGCAACTCCGGTTTATTATCGAGGACGGACACAGTGCTGCGGCTGGCCCCTTTCGAGTTATGCCACTAACCAATCTTTTCAGATGGCGGGCAAACATATTGTAGATGCTCTTGACAATGGTGCTGATTGTATGGTAACGCCTTGTCCTCTGTGTCACTTGAATTTGGATTCGCGGCAGCCGGAGGTGGAGGGAGTAATTGGGCGTAAGTTGGGTTTGCCGGTGTTGCATTTACCGCAATTGGTGGCTTTGGCTTTGGGTGTGGAGCCGAAAAAACTGGGACTCGATCGACATATTGTTTCCACAAAGCCCGTGTTGGAAAAGTTAGGCTTTTAGGAGGATTTCGGATTGATTTAACCTTTCTAGGACACAGAGAACACAGAGGAAGAGATCGGAGAGATGAATAATTCTGACCGGGCTGTATTTGTCAAAAACCAACTTCAGGGCGATCGACTGTGAAGTTTTGTCGCTTTTTGGCTAAGTGCTTCCAGCCACTGCGGTAGACTAACCTTTAATTCTCTGTGCAGGTTATAGCGGTGGCATCCAGCCGTCAAATCTTTAACTCGCAGAGCCCGCAAATTTTTAGTGACTCGTTGGGAGCCTTTATTCATGTCTCATTCAGTCAAAATCTACGATACCTGTATCGGCTGCACTCAATGCGTCCGCGCTTGTCCCCTTGACGTTTTAGAGATGGTGCCTTGGGATGGCTGCAAGGCGGCTCAGGTTGCCTCATCTCCCCGCACGGAAGACTGTGTAGGCTGCAAGCGTTGCGAAACTGCTTGCCCTACCGATTTTCTGAGCATCCGGGTTTACCTGGGAGCCGAAACAACTCGCAGTATGGGTCTAGCTTACTAAAAATTCGATCGACAGGCGATCGAATTACAGACAGGGGAGAGGGGGCGATTACATTGCTCCCTCTCTTTTGCTGCGGCATCTGCATTCTGCGACGCTCAGAAGCTAAAAATCCTAGAACTTGCCCTCAGAAAACCGTTTTCTGCCTAAAATAGTCTGTTGAGTCCCCAAAGGCAAACCCAGAAACCGGGTTTTTGGCATATAGTGCATAAGTCCTGAATATTGACACTCCCCGGTCTAAA
>DMYK01000640.1:0-2689 GCA_003483675.1 Microcoleaceae cyanobacterium UBA11344 | reverse complement strand
TGCATAAAGAGGGCTGGCTGGATTTATCCTGCAACGCCCTTTCATCCCTGGACTAAAGTCACAGGGTTTTCAGGGTATTCTTTATAAAACTTAGATTTATTACGATCGCTAAGCAGGAGTATTACCTCAAATGTGCGGAATCGTTGGCTATATCGGCACCCAAGCAGCAAGCGAAATTTTGCTAGCAGGATTAGAGAAACTGGAATACCGGGGTTACGATTCAGCGGGCCTCGCTACCATCTGGGAAGGAGAAATTACCTGCATCCGCGCCAAGGGCAAATTGCACAACCTGCGGGAAAAACTAGCTGAAATAGAAAATCCGGCTCCCATTGGGATCGGACACACTCGCTGGGCCACTCACGGCAAGCCAGAGGAATATAACGCTCACCCTCATCTCGATAATAGCGGGCGAATTGCAGTAGTTCAAAATGGCATTGTCGAAAACTATCGCGAGTTGCGGGAAGAATTGAAAGCCAAGGGACATAAATTTGTCTCGGATACGGATACTGAAGTTATTCCTCATTTAATTGCTGACTTTTTGGCAGAAGTCAGAGGGAAGAAGTCAGAGGGAAAAGGCAAGAGAGCAGAAGAAATTGCCGATTTTTCGTTTTTAGAAGTGGTTTTAAAAGCGGTAAATAGATTAGAAGGAGCTTTTGCGATCGCCGTTATTTGTGCAGATTATCCCGAGGAATTAATTGTCGCCAGACAGCAAGCTCCTTTGGTGATTGGCTTTGGTGCAGGCGAATTTTTCTGCGCTTCCGACACCCCGGCCTTAATATCTCACACCCGCGCTGTTTTGTCTCTAGAAAATGGGGAAGTAGCAAGGCTAACTCCGATGGGAGTTGAAGTTTACAGCTTTGCAGGGCAAAGGCTGAAAAAAAGCCCGCGACTCCTCGGCTGGAGTCCAGTTTCAGTCGAGAAACAGGGCTTTAAGCACTTCATGCACAAGGAAATTTACGAACAGCCCGCCGTAGTCAGAGCTTGTTTGGAGGCTTATTTAGACAGCGATTGGAATCCAGAAAGTACAGAATCTCCTATTAATCTAAACTTGCCAAAAGAACTTTGTGCTGATCTCGAACAAATTTCAATTCTTGCCTGTGGTACTAGCTGGCACGCCTCGCTAATTGGCAAATATCTTTTAGAACAATTAGCCAACATCCCAACAGCAGTGCAGTACGCTTCAGAATACCGATACGCACCGGCACCGCTGACAGGAAATACTTTAATTATTGGAGTAACACAGTCTGGAGAAACGGCCGACACACTGGCTGCTTTGGGTATGGAACAGCAGCGCCGCGCGGGTTTTACCGATAAATTTCGGGCGCGAATGTTAGGCATTACTAACAGGACTGAAAGTTCGATCGCCCACATGATGCCGCACATTATTCACACCCATGCTGGCATAGAAATTGGCGTTGCTGCAACGAAAAGTTTTGTGACTCAGTTGATGGCATTCTATTTCTTGGCTTTGGATTTAGCACACCAGCGGCAAACTATCAGTAACGGGAGATTGGCAGAAATCCTTGCTGGTTTGCGCCAGTTGCCGGCAGAAATTGAAAAGTTTTTTGAGATTCAAGAACAGTATGTGGAGGAATTGTCCAACCAGTTTACCGAAACCCAAGATTTTATTTTTTTGGGGCGGGGAATTAACTTTCCCATTGCGTTAGAAGGGGCTTTGAAACTAAAGGAAATCAGCTACATTCACGCTGAAGGATATCCCGCCGGAGAGATGAAACATGGCCCGATCGCCCTGTTGGATGCGAAAGTGCCTGTAGTGGCGATCGCCATGCCCGGAAGCGTCTACGAAAAGGTGCTTTCCAACGCTCAAGAAGCCAAGGCGCGGGATGCTCGTTTAATTGGCGTTACGCCCAAGCAAGGTGCGGCGGAAGCTGATATTTTTGACTACATTTTGCCGGTACCTTTGGTGGATGAATTATTGTCGCCAATTGTGACAGTAATTCCGCTGCAATTGTTGGCTTATCATATTGCCGCGCGACGGGGTTTGGATGTGGATCAACCTCGGAATTTGGCGAAGTCGGTGACGGTGGAATAAGGCAAATATAGTATTAGACAAGATTGCAAAAGTACAGATTTTCTATTTTTTACCGCAGATGACAGCGGATAAACGCTGATGGACGCAGATGTATTTTTGATTTTTGCAATCTTGTTTAATGTGGCAAATAATTAAATGATTCAACTCCTTCGTGTATCTGTGTCAAAATCCTTGTTGTGCTTCTTTTCTGGGCAATGAAACTGAAGCCTCGGAGACTCCGCAAATTGCGGCTAACAGCAGCCAGCTTATGGTGTTAACTCGAAAATCAAACAGGGTTACATCTACGGTGTTAAATAGGGTGCAGGCGGCGAAAGCTAATAAATAACTGAAGAAAATTAGCCGATCGCCTGAATTTGTGTCTTGACAAATTACCCGATTTGTGATATTAGATATCGCATTTTCCTCTGTTGCCTGTGCGGCTATTTGCTCCTGTTCAATATCCACAGGAAAATGCGATCGCCAATTCACCAACAGCAAAACACCCCTAGCCAAAACCCAGCCCACTAAACCCAAAAAAAACAGCGTTGCCGGAATCCCCGTTTCCGCAGTCAGCATCAGTATCAAACTGTGAGGATGACCAAGCCATTCGTGCATTTGAGCTTCATAAAGAGCAGTAAAATTTCGCAGTCCCCAACC
>DMYK01000353.1:3965-6526 GCA_003483675.1 Microcoleaceae cyanobacterium UBA11344 | reverse complement strand
ATCCCCGATTTTAGATTACTGATGGTTAATACCGAAGGCCTTCGTCAGAATTTTTGATTCTGACTAATGACTAATAACTAACGACTACCGACTACTGACTACCGACTACTGACTAAGGACTAATCCTCCAAACACCAGGAAATACCTAGCACAATTAAGGTCAGGCTCAGCCAATCCGGGAGGTGGAGCCATCCGAACCAACTTATAGGTAACAATACCAAAACCTGTGTTAATAGGGAACCGATCGACAACAGCAAGATCAGAAGTATCAAAAGCATCATCTTTTCTCCGTACAATCTCGGAGCAGCGCCGATCGCGAGTGGCAAAACTGTGAGTGTCAGGTGCGATCGAACCCGCCAGTCCCCAGATAGAAATAAGGAACAGAAGCCTGGAGGTGTTGAGTTAATCAAAAAAATTCTGACTCCTAAATTCTGATTTTGGGGGCTGCAATGGGTGAATTCACAGTATTGATCGAGGAGCATTACCATGTTATTTAATCGATCGACCCATTTCACNNAGCGGTACTATCTTAGCTGCGATCGCGACGATCGCCACCATACCAGTTTTAGCAGAAACAGCCAATTTCGGCACTTTAACTCTATCACGAGGTTTTCAGTCCCCCACAGCACTTTTGAGAGGTTCCACAGGCGGATCATACTCTCTATCCGCCATTGCCAACACCGATCGCCACAACAACAAATGTTTAGGTTTTGCGACTCCCACCCCCGACCACATCATAGTTTTGCAACAAAACTTTTCCTTTCCTCACAATCCAAGTCAACAGCGGGGGAAAAGACACAACCTTACTCATACAAGGCCCCAACAGTAACACAGTGCGCTGCGGAGACGATACAGGTCAAAATAAAGATGCTGGCATTGTGGATTCGGGCTGGGAAGCAGGCACTTACAGGATTTGGGTCGGTGCTCTAGAACCCGGAGTCAAGTCTAACTATACCATCTCAGTACAGGAGTAGAAGAAAGAAGGTAGAAGGAAAAAAAGGAAGCAATTCCCACTCTCCCAATCTCCCCCACTCTCCTCTCCCCTCCGATCGGCAGCTAGTTTCCCCTATCCGTTAAAATCAAAAGTGGCGTATTTAACCAAAATAGGTAAATCCGAAAATGCTAGAGACCCTTAGAGCTGACTTCAATATAATTTTCGATCGCGATCCGGCTGCTCGCAACTGGCTGGAAGTTTTATTTTGCTACCCTGGTCTTCAGGCCCTGGTATTCCACCGCATCGCACACTGGCTATACTTACTGGGACTTCCCTTCATCCCCCGCTTGATTTCCCACTTGGCTCGCTTCTTCACTGGCATCGAAATTCACCCAGGGGCGACCATCGGCAAAAGCGTCTTCATTGACCACGGAATGGGGGTTGTCATCGGCGAAACTGCGATCGTCGGCGATTTTGCCCTGATTTACCAAGGCGTAACCCTCGGCGGTACTGGCAAAGAAAGTGGCAAGCGTCACCCTACCATCGGCGAAAACGTAGTTGTCGGTGCCGGTGCTAAGATCCTCGGCAATCTGCAAATTGGCAATAACGTCCGCATCGGCGCAGGTTCCGTCGTGCTCAGGGACGTACCATCTGACTGCACAGTGGTAGGGATTCCCGGCCGCATAGTTTATCGATCGGGAGTACGGGTAAATCCCCTAGAACACGGCAGTTTACCAGATTCCGAAGCCGTGGTGATTCGCTCATTAGTCGATCGAATCGAATCCCTCGAACAGCAAGTCAAAAGTTTAGTCAACCAACCATCTGTCTCCTTAACTTCTGTTGCCAATTCCCACAATTTCTACTCAGTATCAGAAGCTTTAAACCAAGCCAGCAATGTAGCCCTAGCCGAAAAAACCCAACTAATTGCAACCCCTAGCTGTCAGTTACAAGATCAAGCAATTCTTGAATTTTTCGACGGCACCGGCATCTAAAAATACTTTTGACTTTTGACTTTTGACTAGGGAATTTGTTAACTTAAAACTTTCCTACTGACAACAGTTAACAGTTAACAGTCAACAGTCAACTGACTTCAAGGATTCACCGATCGCACAGACCAATTTCCAGCCTCATCCCGCAGATAAAGCCACCTATTCTGCGGTTCCCCTCGCAACTCCAACAAATCCACCGTTTCCGGTTCCAACAACAACAAACCAAAATTTGCCAAAGGCTCGATCGCATCTGGGGCACTAGGTTCAAAAGCGCTGGAAACAGCCCTATTTGCCCCCGGATGCGGCCAAGAAAATTGCATCCGCGCCGCCTCAGAAAGCTCCTGCCAAGCCCTTCTACGCGACGCACAAAGTGCAGCATCTGGATATTCTGCCCCTACCAAAACTAGCTTTCCAGCAATCCGAAACTGTTCGCGAGTTTTAGGGAAATACCAGCAAATCTCCCCCCAAGGATAGATGTTAATTTCCTCTACCTTTTGACTGCGAAGATCTGTAATAAACTTTAACTGGTTGGTATCTTCCAGAAAACCTCGAAACACAACCGTGCGGTTAGCCGGATGCCCGTCAGCCCGGACTGTTGCCAATTGTAAATACCGAGAAACAGGAAGACTCCGATTGCG
>DMYK01000353.1:1118-3791 GCA_003483675.1 Microcoleaceae cyanobacterium UBA11344 | reverse complement strand
CCGTCGCTTTTTTGAAGGTTGGTACTATCGAATCACCTTACCAATCCACCAACAATCCTTTGCATTCATGTATTCCATCGAAGACCCCAGAGGCGGTCAACCTTACAGCGGAGGAGTCGCTCAAATTCTCGGTCCAGAAGACAAATATTTGTGCCGCACATTCCCCGATGTAAATAAATTTTGGGCCAGCCGAGAAAGCTTAGGTTTAGGACATTGGGGCAAGACAGATTTACAAATCAAACCCGAATATTTAGCACCACAAATATTTGACAGCCACATCGAAGAAGGCTATCAAGCTACAGCCACTTTGCATCAAGGTTATTTACACGATCCGGGAACAGGCAATCACTGTTATTGGCAGTATAAAATTCAACCAATTTACGGCTGGGGAAACTCAGATTCAATCCAGAAATCTACAGCGGGAATGCTATCTTTTTTACCCGTATTTGAACCAGGATGGCAAATTTTAATGGCCCACGGTTCAGCTACAGGCTGGATAGATTGGAACAACCAAAAATACGAATTTAAAAATGCTCCAGCTTACAGCGAAAAAAACTGGGGTGGTGCTTTTCCTCAAAAATGGTTTTGGATTAATTGCAATTGTTTTCAAGGCGAAACAGATTTAGCTTTAACTGCGGGTGGTGGCAAACGAGGCGTTTTGTGGTGGATGGAATCCGTGGCAATGATTGGCATCCATTATCGAGGGAAATTATACGAATTTGCGCCTTGGAATTCCCAAGTAAATTGGCATATTGAACCTTGGGGAAACTGGAAAATGCAGGCAAAAAATAGCCAATTTGAAATAGAGTTAACTGGCACTACCAACAATCCGGGTACCTATGTCCGAACTCCCACAGCGAAAGGTATGGCTTTTTGCTGCCGAGATACAACCCACGGCAATTTACGCCTGCAACTCCGAGAATTATTGGGTGGAAATATTGACAAAAATGGCAACCAACGTTCTAGAATAATTTTAGAAGCTCAAAGTTCTTTGTGCGGTTTAGAAGTTGGGGGCGCGCCTTGGGATGAAGTTTGGCAAGTCAGTCAATTTTAGATTTGAGATTTGAGATTTTAGAATCATATCAAATCCCGTTGTATCGGAATTATTCATCTCTCTCTTTTCCTCCTCTGCGTCCTCTGCGGCCTCTGTGGTTAAATCATTCCGATACAACCGGAATTGACAATCAATAATCAACAGTCAACATTAATTAATCCCATGCTCAAATCAATCCGATCGCAATTAGTGCAATTCTACCGCAGCCAGCGGTTGCAACAAACCCTCAAGCTAATTTTAGGGCTAATTCTCTATTTGAGCGCCATCTCAATCCCTGCGGCTGCCAATGCTGCTGATTTGTCTCGCCAACCCATAACAGAAATTACTGTTAGTTTGGGTAGCGAAACTGGGGAACTAAAATTTTTTCCCAATCAGCTACAATTTGAGTCAGGAAAGCGCTATAAATTAGTGCTGAAAAATCCCAGTCCGCAAAAACATTATTTCACTGCTAAAGACTTTGCTGATGTGAGTTGGACTCAAAAAGTTGAAGCTGGGAAAGTGGAAATTAAAGGAGCTATTCACGAGCTGGAACTTAAACCAGGAGCTATGGCAGAATGGGTATTCATCCCGATCAAGTCGGGAACCTACAACCTTCGATGTACGGTGGCTGGACATACGGAAGCGGGAATGATTGGCAAAATTGCGATCGCCTCTTAAATCCCAGTTAATACATCAAGAGATTGACTAATTTTTTGGTAATCGGAAAACCAGTCTGACGCTCAAAATGTCTGAACATGGGACTAGGATTTGCCTCCAAAAATACATACTCGCCCGTTGGCTTGACACGCCAATCAATCGCAGTCCATTCTAGCATAAATGCCTTTAATATTGCCAAACATTGTTTTTTAACTAATTCTGGCAAATCTATCGGAATTAGCTCGGACTCTAAATCTTCCCGAAAGTCCANNAGCTTGACTGCGAATTTCGGCAGAATAGACTGATTCACCCATGACATAACTGCGAATGTTTGTGCCAGGAATATACTCTTGGATTGTGACAGGAGAAATTCTCAAAGCCAAGTCCAGCCGATTAGGTTCTAAATGCGCCTCTGTCACCAACTTGGTATGAGCACCACCATAAACGGGCTTAAAAATTACTTGTTTCTGAGCTTCGACAAATTCCCTAACTTGCTCTGGATTGTTACTGATTAAAGTTTCAGGAATCGTCACTCCTATTTGTTTTGCTTTGCTCAGTTGTAGGGGTTTTTCTTTATGAAATTGGTAGGCGTGCCACGAATTAATCCAGCGAGCCGGACAAGCTTGCATTAGCGATCGCACTGTACTCATTGAATCATTCAATGCAACTTGCTGTTGATTTGCATCTTTTAAAGGTGGAACGTAAACACCGGAAAAATTGCGCCAAAATACACTGTGAATATCTTGGAGATTCAACTGACGACCGGACGGTAGCGTCAAGCATCCTACCAGGGTGTCAGGTCGCCAAGACAGACGTAACCGTCTTGGAAATAGGTAGGTATCCAAATAATCTACCGCTGCACCTGCTTGGGTGAGAGCATCCTTTACATGAACAGCATGAGCATCTGAAGCATCACCCAGAATTAAAATGTTCATAAAAAAGTTAAGAACTGAAGATTTGGTATTGGTAGCGGTAAGGTGCGC
>DMYK01000353.1:755-971 GCA_003483675.1 Microcoleaceae cyanobacterium UBA11344 | reverse complement strand
GTGCGCAGTGCGCACCCTACTGAAGCTTTGAAAGTCCCATTACAGAAACAACCTGAATAGTTCAGGAATTAGGCGGAATCTCTACAAGTTTCGGCACCAATGAGATTAGTAATAAATGGGGCCTCCACCGCATTCAGACCAAGCTTTCGTGTAATATCCTCCACCCTCTTCACCTATAGCCATAGTGGTCATGGGAGGGTCAATGGGAATGGGCTT
>DMYK01000353.1:0-527 GCA_003483675.1 Microcoleaceae cyanobacterium UBA11344 | reverse complement strand
CGAGTCATGTTGCCATTTTGGCAAGTTTCAAATTGAGATCGCAAAACTTATGCATAAATTCCTTCTCCGCAGCTCAGCACAAAACAATCTCATTCCCAAGGAGATTGCTTTGTGCTTTGCTGCGGACATATTTTCGTCAGAATTCCTATGTTTTGTAAATGTCAATTAAAAACAGTTAAGCGGATTCTAACGGTGCCATTGTCAGTCCAGCACGGCTCAATTGCATATGATAAAGTTCTGCTTGCTCTTGCGGGCCAACCCAAACAGTAGCTTGTCCTTCGTTGTGGATTTGGTTGGCGAGTTTCCAAGCTCGATCGCCCGTCATCCCTGGAATATACTTAGTCAAACAATCAACAACGTGCTGAAACGTATTGAAATCGTCGTTGAGAACAATTACCCGATAATTTGGATAAGGCTTGCGGGTAACTTGACTCGATCGAACGGGAGCTATAGTCGGTGAAGAAGTCATCGCGCGAACAGCCACTGAAACTACAAAAATCATAAAATAGTCACCAATACTATAATAA
>DMYK01000234.1:4049-5158 GCA_003483675.1 Microcoleaceae cyanobacterium UBA11344 | reverse complement strand
TGGGTGGAACAGGCGATCGCCAATTTAGATACAATCTTATTAGATCATTCTCACTGCGAGCGAAAAGCGGCGGGAGTAGCGTTAAATTTAATGTTTCGCTACCCGGCTCATGCTAAATTGGTGAGGATGCTAACTGCGATCGCCCGCGAAGAATTAGAGCATTTCGAGCAAGTCAATCAGCGCTTAGAACAGCGTAACATTGCTTTGGGCCATTTAGCGGCTCCTCCCTACGGTGCCGGTTTGTCCAGCCAAATTCGGAAGCAAGAACCGGATAGATTGTTGGATTCTTTGCTAGTTTGTGCTATAATAGAAGCGCGCAGTCACGAAAGGCTGGGACTGCTTAGCGATCGCTGTCTAGATACAGAATTAGCTAAATTTTACCGCAGTTTGATGGCTTCTGAAGCCCGTCATTACGGTGTATATTGGATTTTGGCAACAACTTATTTCGAGGGATCTGTTGTCGATCGGCGGCTGGAGCAATTATCATTAGTTGAGAGCGAGTTGCTGGCAACTCTTCATCCAGAACCGAGAATTCATAGTTAAATTTAGGGTGTATTAAGGCACTGTGAAACATGAAATCAGTGCCAATTTAAAGTTATTAATGTTCCCTAAAAAAAAGAGTTGCGAAAACCAATGAACACCCAACATCGAGATTTTTTAATTCGTTCCTGGGAAACGCGCGATCGGGCTGATGCCTTTCATGTAATTCGGGATGTTTTAGCGGAGTACGGTTTAAATTGTGAGCCTCACGGAGCCGATCGAGATGTCTACGATGTAGAACTATATTATCAGACAAAAGGCGGAGAATTTTGGGTGGTTGAATGGCTGGGTGAAATAGTCGGTACGGCGGCTTACTATCCCATCGAACGCGGTAATAATGCTGTGGAAATTCGCAAAATGTATATTTTGCCAAAGGCAAGAGGACAGGGTTTGGGTAAATTTTTACTGCAAGAATTGGAAAGTAAAATTGCCACTCGCGGCTTTGATGAAATCTGGATAGAAACTGCTAACATTCTCAAGGAAGCTGTTAAGATGTACGAAAATAGCGGATATCAACCGACAACTGGTGTGGAGACGCAAAGGTGCGATCGGGTTTACAAAAAAGTTAT